>CAYGBF010000065.1:0-3004 GCA_964348035.1 uncultured Eubacteriales bacterium
GGAGTAAGCCCGGCTCTGCTTCTTCTGAATTTTTCATCTGTATCGATGATCAGCCGGAACTGGACTTTGGCGGCCGTCGAAATCCCGATGGCCAGGGATTTGCCGCTTTCGGGAAGGTCATCGAGGGGATGGATGTCGTGCGCAAAATTCAGAAAAAACCCCCAGACGGCCAGATGCTCAATCCAAGAATCAGGGTTCACTCCATCACTAGGATCGAATAAGCGATACAAATATCTGAGGCTCGGGACACCGAAATCCGGGAACCAAACCGCTCCCCAACTTATTTTATGAGAATGATATCTTTTTGAGGCTCTGATAAAAACTCGGCCTGGTATTCTTTGACGATAACCATTTCTTCGATCGTGACAACGCCCCGGTCCGGGACTTTTAGTCTGGGTTCGATGGTGAAGACCATACCCTCTTCTATTTTTTTGAAGGGCTTTTGGGCATATTTTTCCCACGCCGGCCCTAGAAGAGCGGTCCCATCATGAGCAAACCGCCCCACCTGGTGTCCTAGGCCGTGAGGATATTCTTCATACCCGTGGGAGACGATGTGCTGGCGGGCGATCGAGTCGATCTCAACACCCCGTACGCCTGGCTTCAAAGCCTGTCTGGCCAGTTCGATGGCTGTCAGTATCGTCTCAAACCCTTTCTTCACCTCTGGAGGAGCCTGCGTCTCCCCCTCCTCTAAGATATAAAATGTTCGCTGGATGTCTGAGCAGTAATTTTCGTATTTAACACCGAAATCCATGTTGAGAACGTGACCTCTCTCGATTTTCCGATCGGTAGGTTTGTAATGGGCCTCGGCTGTCACCGGCCCGGTGAAAACGGCCGGACAATGCGATCTATCCCAGGCTAAATCGAGATGCTTTTTTTCCACCTCCCCTATCATGTAATCGGCGATTTCCCTCTCTGTTTTCCCAGGGGCCACGAAGGAAGTCACGGAGTTTATGATATCCAGGGTATGCAGGATGGCTTTTTTTATGCATTCAATCTCGTAGTTTGTCTTTCTCGCTTTTAAGCTCGAGGTCAACTCTTCTGAGGATACGAGCCTATCCTCATAACCGATTTCTGTCAGAAACTCGAGGAGAGTCAGGTACATCCCATGAGTCAGTCCATCGCTTATCTCACTGTCTTTTGAATAATTCACGGCAATCGTGGAGGGGTTGATTTCTTTCAATACTCTTATCAAGCTCTCTTTAATCCCTTCCACATAATCCAGAACTTCCTGGTACACCCCCAGGTCTTCGATCGTTTGCTTATCCATCTGCCCTACGATGGCGTATGTCTCTCCAGATTTTGCAACGATGAAGGCTGAATGCCAGGTGACATCCGATTGGATCAAGAAATCCAGCATGGGATCACGGCTTATTGCGCTTTCCCTGACAAAAGTGATCCAGCAGTCTATCGAAAGTTCGTTCAAAATCTTTACGGCCTGTTCTATCTTCTCCCGTATGAGCATCACGGCCTCCTTATATTCCCAGTGTCATATATCATACAGAATAATAACGGTCAAACAAGGAGAGTGTGTGGTTTCCAAGAAAATCAAAAAGAAAAAAAGTTGCCAAAACGGATTGAGAATTTTATAATCCAATCAAAAATGAACCCGAACTATGAAGGAGGAACGTATGAAGCCTAAGATTCCACCATCCTTTCTAGGCATCGTTATCATTCTCGGTGCTGTTTGGGGTTTTTCAGAAGCGGCGCTGGGGATGTGGCTCAGAAGCTGTGCTTCGATGTATTCAGGAGCGATAATGACTGGAGTGGCCCTTTTCTTCGTCGCTTCCACTTGGTTTCTGACACGAAGCATCCTGTGTATTGCTATTCTTGTCGGCATCACGGCTCTGTTTAAAATGTTCGACGCTCTTCTTCTCTCCCTCCCCCTCCAGCACGGTGCCATCGGGAATCCCATCTTCGCTTTCCTGATGGAAGCCCTGGCCTTTCTTCTTCTGATCGCCGTATTCAGCCCAAAATTGAAGCCAAAACCCGGAGGCCAAGCCCTGCTGGGCGGGATGGCCGCTTTGGTTGCCGTCAACCTTTTCCCTCTTGTCAAATATGCCACTGGCGTTCCTGCCTGTGTCGTGGCCGGAACAGGTTACCCGCTCTCCCTTTACTATGCTCCCTTGGCTGTTTTCCTCTCTGCTCTGACCGTCCCGATGGGGGCCTTAGTCGGCGTTAAGCTGCAATCCATCGAAAATCTCTTCCAAACCTACCCGAACACCAGGAAACTGGAATACTTCATCTCGCCAGGAACACTCCTTGTCTGCCTGGCACTCATCGCTCTCATCCGACTGGGATAAGACGATAGTCACTCATAAGGGGGAAAAGATGAAAAAGAAAAAGGGAAAAACATACACCAGGCGGGACTTTATCAAGGGAGTCGGGGGTGGTGCTATCGGAGCCGCGGTTGCTCCGAAGCTCATCGCAAAAGATGGCCAGCCACAAAAAGTAGAAGAAGGAATAGTCCCACTCCACTCCAAGAAGAAAATTTCTATGACTGTCAATGAAAAAAAATACACGATAGAAGTCCAGCCCAACGAGACACTTCTCCACCTCCTAAGAGAGAAGCTTAACCTTACTGGAACAAAAATGACGTGCGACCGAGGGGAATGCGGTGGGTGTACTGTGCTTCTGGACGGGAAGCCGGTCTATTCATGCCTGTACCTTGCCTTTCGAGCCGACGGAAAAAAGATAACGACTGTCGAAGGACTGGCAGCTAACGGCAAACTCCATCCCGTCCAACAGTCATTCATCGACAAAGACGGCTACCAGTGCGGTTTCTGTACTCCTGGTTTCATCATGTCCTCGGTGGCCCTTCTCGACAGGAATAAAAGTCCGAGTCAACAGGAGATAAAAGAGGGACTCTCGGGAAACATCTGTCGCTGCGGCAACTACTTCAAAATCTACGATGCTGTCTCGGCCGCATCTAAGAATATGAGGAGGTCCTGAGATGAGTAAGCGAAATTATACAATCGATGATAAAGACGCCAATCTCCTCTACTAC
>CAYGBF010000066.1:0-7750 GCA_964348035.1 uncultured Eubacteriales bacterium
ATGAGGTAACGATGATGACCAACGCCACGATCGGCCACTGGGTGGCCCTTTCGACTCAGTTCCTCGAAAGAGATAAGCGGAAAAACAAGATCGTGGCCACAGACCAAGATTTTCCCTCTTCTCTTTACGCCGTCGCCGGGATCGCTCGTTTTATGGATTGGGAGTTGGAAATCGTGCCCAGCGGAGACCGGAGCGGCATCGATGTGGCTTCGATACTGGAGAGGATCGATCATAAAACATTGTTTGTTACCACTTCCCATGTTTACTTTAAATCGGCCCGTATCCAGGACATTGCCCGCATCTCAGCCCGGGCCAAGGAAGCCGGGGCCTTGACTGTGATCGACGGCTACCACGCACCCGGCGTCATCCCCGTCGACGTCAGAGAGTTGGATGTCGACTTTTACATCGGAGGGTGTTTGAAATGGCTCTGTGGTGGGCCGGGGAATTCCTTTATGTATGTCAGGCGGGAGTTGGCCTCCAGACTTCAGCCTCAACTGACTGGCTGGTTCGCCCATAAAAGGCCTTTCGCTTTCTCGACAGAGATGGAATACACTCAAGGTTCCTACCGGTTTATGTCAGGGACATCGCCGATTCCAAGCCTGTACACCGCCTTGGCGGGCCTCGAGGCCATCGATCGTGTCGGCCTTCCTCAAATCCGCAGAAAATCACTCACCCTCACCCAACGCCTCATCAGGAGAGCCAAAGAGAAGGAGTTCGCCGTGTTAACTCCGGAAGAAGAGGAGCGAAGAGGTGGAGCGGTCTCGATCCATATGCCTCACGCCTATTCTGTCCGAATGGCCCTGGAGAAGAGGGGAATCAAAGTGGATTTCCGGAAGGGGAAGGGCAAAGAACCCGATGTCATCAGAGTGGGCCCACATTTTTATAATTCCGAGGAAGAGATTGAGGCTTTTTTCCACGCCGTCGACGAGATCTATTCGACTAAAGAGTATGAACGATACCCTGAGAAATTAGATGAGGTTACGTAAAGAGGGGAAGCAAGTATTTTCCCACCTTATTGTCATTTACTCCTTCTGTCATCCCTGCGGAGCCTGTGCCCGCACCTGACTCCTCAGGCACAAGCTCCGGCGGGTAGCAGGGATCCAGAGCTAAGAAAGACTCTTATCCATATGGGACTGGATCCCAGCATTCACTGGGATAACGGACAGAAAATGGGGACTTCCCCATTTTCTGTCCTATTTACAAGCCCTGGAGGATAAAGTAATATTTAGGGGAAGATAGGAAGATGAAGATGAGCAAGATATCCAGACGAAACTTCCTGACTGATTCGATCCTGCTGACGAGTTCAGCGCTTTTATTGCCCTCCCGGCTGTTTAGCTCACCAGGGGAGGCGCGCCTCAAGAATCCCTCGACTCAGAAAGCCTATCCCTCCTATCTCGATCTCGAGGAGAAAGGCCTCCTCTCGGAACGCGTCGAAAAACTGGACGCCTACTACGAGAGCTGTCATCTCTGCCCCAGAGACTGCCGGGTGAACCGCAAGGAGGGGCAGACAGGCCGTTGTCAGGCCACGGCTAAAGTCAAGATTTCCAGCGCCTTTCCTCATTTTGGCGAAGAGCGTCCGTTGGTCGGTCAGAGGGGTTCTGGAACGATCTTCTTTTCCAACTGTGGGCTGCGGTGTGTTTTCTGCCAAAATTATGAGATCAGCATCGAAGGACAAGGGGTGGAAATCACAGATCAGAGGCTGGCCGAGACGATGATCAAAGTTCAGAAAATGGGCTGTCACAACATCAATCTCGTCACTCCAACCCATTATGTGCCGAGTATTGTTCGAGCGGTTAAGCTAGCTATCCCGATGGGGCTGGAAGTTCCGTTGGTCTACAACACCAGCGGCTACGAGAAGCTTGATGTCCTCCAGCTCCTGGATGGTATCGTGGATATCTACCTCCCAGACTACAAATACATGAATCCCGAGCATGCGGCCACATACTCGGATGGCGCGCACAATTATCCTTACTATGCGCAGATTGCCCTGAAGGAGATGCACCGACAGGTCGGCATCCTGCAGGTCGATGGGCGCGGCATCGCAATCAGGGGGATCATCCTCAGACACCTGATCCTTCCCAACAGAATCTCGGGAACAGAGGAGTTTTTGAAGTTTGTTGCCAGGGATCTGTCAAAAGACACCTACCTGAACCTGATGGCTCAGTACCGGCCGGAGCACAAGGCTTCGGAGTATCCCAAGATTTCCCGAAGGTTGACAAGACGCGAATACAGAGAGGCTCTCGAGTGGGCCAAGAAAAACGGTTTGAAGCGCTTAGCAAGATAGATGAGTAAGATAAGAAAGATCATCCTCTTGGTTGTCCTCCTTGTCTTGGTCACTCAAGGCATACATCCTGAAATCTATTACCCGTGGCGCGATGTGTACATCGGTGCCCTGGAAGGAAGGTCATGGGCCGGTTTGGTGCTGGCAGCGGCAAGAGAGAGTGCCTTTGCCTTCAGGCTGAGGGTAAAAAGAGAGAATCAGATAGCCGAAGGACAGGATTTATTCTATCTTATTTCAGAAGTTGGGCCGCATGCACCAGATGGAGGCTATGCCCGGATTAAACTCGACCTCGGGCTGCCGTTCAACATGAAACAGGATACCCCCGTACTGAAAAAACCTGCCCGCGGATCCGACAGACTGACCTTGGAGTGGTCCCGCCAGGATGAGAGGACTGTCATCGGTCGAATCAGAACACCGAAGAATATCGAAGTCCATCTGATCCATTATTTTCCGTGGGATTTTAAAGGCCTCTACCAAGCGCTTCCCGACGGACAGGTGGCCGGAACGAGTACGGCCTTGAACACGCAGCATTATCTGTTATGGACCGATCGGATGGCCGATGCGATCTCCAGCGATCCAGGCGAGGAGACAGAGGAACTGACCCTGTATTTCTCGACGGAAAAGAAACGGAGCATCCATTTCGTCGTCGGCGTCGGGGAGGATGAACGCATCCTGAGCAACCATATCTACAGGTATAAAAACACGAAAGTCATCGATTCTATCCTGAAGGAGGAAGAACGAAGATACAACAGAAAGAGAGTGAAGGTGGAAGGGTTGTACAGAGGGGCTGCAGAAGCTATCACCAATAACCTGTTCTGGATGATACTCTACCAGCCGGGCGAACACAGGCTCTACACGCCCGCCGGTCGCCGCTGGATATTCCCCAAACCAGACGGAACACCCGATCATTGGACGATATTCGAGTGGGATTCGTTCTTCAATGCGCTGGAAGTTGTGATCGAAAGCCCCAAGCTGGCCAAGGACATCCTCAGGGCTGTACTGGATACTCAGTATGCCAACGGCAATATCCCCAACTGGCGCGGCCGGTTTAGCGGAGCCTCGGATCGGTCTCAACCACCGGTGGGCTCTTACGTCGTGCTGAAGCTCTTCCAAAGACTGGGGGATGCCGAAATCCTGGAACACGCCTACCCGTATCTTCGGGATTGGCATGCCTTCTGGAAGGAAGAACAAACAAACGGACTGCCCCGCCGGGATGGGAACGCGGACGGTCTTCTCGAGTGGGGATCGGATGAGGAGCTTGTGGCTGATGGGAAACCTGATTGGGAGGAAAACGTCGGCGGCAGACAGAGGGCGATGTGGGAGTCTGGGCAGGATGATTTACCCAACTGGGATGAGGCTGGTTTCGATGACTTCGCGGGTACCATGACCATGAATTGTGTCGACCTCAACTCCCTGTACACGCTCGATGCCTGGTGCTTGTCCCAAATTGCTAGGATCCTGAATAAGAGAGAGGAGTACGAAGCCTATATGGCCGAGTACGAAAGCATGAAAGAACTCATCAACAACACGCTCTGGGATGAGAAAGAAGGATTCTACTTCGACCGTCACTGGGACGGCCGGTTTTCAGAACGCAAGGCCTCCTCCAATTTTTTTCCCCTCCTGGCCCGAATTCCCGATGAGGACAGAGCTTTACTGATGGTCAGGCGTCTTCTGAACAGCCGGGAATTCTGGGGTGATTATATCATCCCGACGATTTCGCGCGATGACCCGGCCTTCAAGGATCAGGAATACTGGCGAGGCACGGCTTGGCCGCCCACAAATTATCTTGTCTACCAGGGGCTGAAAGCCTACGGATTTGACGCCATCGCATCTGAATTTGCCAGGAAGAGTCTGGAGCTGTTCCTCAGGACGTGGAAGAACTTTCAGCTGTGTCCGGAAAACTTCGATTCCCGCACCGGAGAACCCAAAGGGAGGAGGTACCAGAGCTGGGGACCTCTTTTTGCTCTGATCGCAGTGGAAGATTATCTGGATGTCAACCCCTGGGAAGGTTTCCGGTTTGGGATGATTCAGCCTGAAAAAGGTGGAAAGTTGAAGCGAATCGCCTTCCAAGGCCGGCACTACGATGTGGAAATCTCTCCCTCAGAGGTCAAGCTTAAAGAGGAAGGGAAGGATATTATTAAAGTGAACGGGGGGGCTGTCCTTCGCCATTTCTTCTATTCTGAGGAGGAGATTTCTTTCGAAATCAAGTCTTTAGAACCACGGAATATCAAGATTAAATTTTTGACCAAAGGACGGTATCAGCTCAGGATCGATGACCAAATAAGGGAAGTGTTCAAAGGAAATTCCACCAAATTCTCAGTCCCCCAAGGGGAACACTCTGTTTTAGTTCTCCTCCTCGATCGAATCTAGGGTGTCCCTTTATATCCTCTTTTTCCATTCTTTGTTTTCGAGGTAGGCCTTCTTGAGGGTGTCTCCGCGTACTCCCTCCCGCAGGGCTTCTAAGGCCAGGACCTCATCGGGAGGGATGTTGCCGAGGTTGACGTTGACCCCGAAGCGGAGGATCAGAGCCTGCTGTTGATTCTTCAACGGCGCCTCCCAGATAAGCATGTCGACATCCTCGACTCCGCCCAGGATATTGTCGATTTCCTCGTCTTTTATCTTTCCTTCTTGATCGAAGATTCCGACTCCCTTGCCGGCTTCTCGAGCTTCCACGATGACCTTGAAGGCCTTGTTGGCGATATCTTGGCTTATAATCCTGTGGACCTGAGATATGGGTAAAACGTCTTTGGGATCTTTTTTGCCGACTTCGGTGATGACTTTGAAGTTTTTCTCCAGAGTTTTTTCGATGATACGCTTCCTTGACTTGAGATTTATCTCGATCGTGCCGTCTGAGATCTCGATAGCAGAAAATCCCAGGGTCTTGGCTTTTTCGAGGTATTCCTCCAGGCTATCCTGCCAGAAAGCAACTTCGAGAAAAGTTCCTCCGGGCATGACGTCTATCCCGGATGAGGTGATCATCTCGTTTTTTTTCTTGAGCAGGTCCTCGTCGTAGAAAGCAGATGTCCCGAACGTCAGTTTGATGATGTCGATGTACTGGCCGGCTGTCTGGATCAGGTCCTCGAGCTGATGGAGTCCTATCCCTTTGTCGATGACCATAGTCAGTCCCGATGTCCGGGGTTTTTTGGATCTTCCTTCCATGGGCATTTGAACCACGTTGTCCCAAGCTTTACCCATTATTGTTCTCCTTTTTTCTGTCTATTTTAAAAGATCTCCCCAACACTCCTGCGGGTTGGACAGGACAACCGCAATCCGAGAGATGGATTCATGTTTGACAAGCTGTCGGAGTGTTTCGAGCCGGGCTTCAGCCAGACCTCGTTCCTCAAATCCGAGCAGGGGAAGGGTGTCGTACAGGATCACGGTCTCCGATAATTTTTCGGATACGTTGTTAAACAGAGCCTGGGCGGCCTTCCTGGTGTCTTGGATGGGCTGGAGATGAAATCCCGGCCGGCCCTCTTCGATATGAGGAAAAAGGATGGTCACGGACTCGAGGTTGGAAAGCTCATCGGGCTGGGCTTTGTAGGAGCTGAGGTCGAGAGCGGTCTTCGCCTGCCAGACCTGGTCCTTTTCCGGAGGCTTCTCATCCGGGAGAAAATCAGGGAAATCATGAATAAGAGTTCCCCATCTGACATTATCGACGAGGGACCCCATGAACCAGGTTATCTGGTTCTGCTGGAGCCGGAAATGAACGGTCTCTGTTGAGAAAAGCTTGAGTCCCTTGAGCAGCCCACTCAGGAGGTAGACGGTTTTGCCGCTTCCCGCTCCGCCGATGATAAGAAAAAGCCGGTTTTGGCGTGGATTGAAAAGGGCGCCGGCGTGAAAGTTGTAAATACTGTGCTTTTTCTCCAGGAGATAGAGGATAAACCTGTACAGAAATCCCAGGTTTCCCCAGAGGCTGTACCGAAGATCCGAAGCTTCCCGGATGAGCCCGAGGAAAGGGCCTTTAAACATCATCCTGACGCCTTCTCTCTCGCAGCGGAGTTCCCCTTGTGTGTCTTCCACGGTCACATACCCATCGAGATGATCAGTGTGAGAAATTTCGATGACCTCCTTGAAATCTGTGAGGAGGGATTTGACTTCTACGGGAAACGGAAGCTGAGGAAGTAGCTCCTCTCTGTTGGCGGTGAGACCGATCGTGGCTTCCAGGATCTTGACGGCTCTTTTTATCAAAGTCTCATTCCTCCCGTATGCGATAAGATCGTATATCATACATGATGCCCCCCCCATTGTCATCCTTGCCTGTCCCTTCGGAGCCTGCACCTGCACCAGCTGTAGCCTGTACCTGAGGAGTCAGGTGCTGGCACAGGCTCCGGCAGGTGGCAGGGACTCAGTCCCTTCCCGTCATCCCAGCCTGCGCTGGGATGACGGTGGGGTGATTTATTTCTCAGCAACATGGATGGCAGCGACTCCGAAGAAAAGCGGAGTGTGCTGGACCTCGCTGAACCCGGCTTGGCGGATGATCGAAGAAAACTCCTCGGCCGGATAAAACCTGGGGATGGTGAAGGAGAGGTAGCTGTACCCGGCTTTGGAACCTGAAATCAGGGCGCCGATAGGCTTGACGATCAGACTGACGTAAAACCGGAAAATTCGGCGCAGAAGCTGCGAGGAGGGTTGGCTCGTTTCCAGGTTGACAAAACTGCCTCCTGGCCGGAGCACCCGGTGGAATTCCCGCAGATGAGAGATCAGGTAATCTTTGCTGGAACTGATGTTGCGGGTGGCAAACGATATCGTCACCAGATCGAAGGTCTCTTCGGGGAAGGGGAGACGCCGGGCCTCGGCTTCAACAAAAAAGATATCGGCCTGATTCTTTTTTTCCCGGGCCTTGGATATCATCGGGGGGCTGAAATCAACAGAGATGATCTTAACACCGTCCTCGGCGTGACGGGAAAGGGTTTGGGCCATTTCCCCGGTCCCGCTGCAGACATCGAGCCAATCTCTCCCGTCGATCCTGGCGGCCAGTCGGGCGGCCTTTTTCCGCCAGGTGATATCCAACCCAAAAGTGAGCACGTGGTTGACGAGTTCGTAGGAGTCGGCCACCTCGGAGTAGATTTTTCGGATACCTTTAATCATGTTAGACCCTAGATTGTATAATTGAAAAAAAGGAACAGCAACAAGAAACATGTCATCCCCGCGAAACATGTGCCCGTGAAAACGGGTAGCGGGGACCCAGACTCCAACCGGGATCCACCCTTTCCCGTCATCCCTGAGCAGGAACACCCAATATTGTATGTAGACTATGGTCAATGTTTTTTGATAAAATAGCCTGTTTTTTCTAAGGGAATGATTGATATAGATAATCTGTTTAGCAAAGGAGGAACATGAAAACACAAAAAAAGGTCATTCTACTCACGACATTAATATTCCTCATCGGCCTCGCATCTCTCACCTACGCTCGGTTCCAACCAACCTACGCCATCGTCAACTGCAAGATTTTTCCTGTTTCTGGACCCC
>CAYGBF010000067.1:0-4686 GCA_964348035.1 uncultured Eubacteriales bacterium
CCTCACATAAATTCAGAAATAACGGAGGAATACATGATCATCAAATCACCAGCCTTCAGGCTTGATCGGCGTCGATTCCTAAGGAATGTCCTTCCCGCAGGAACCCTGTTTTGCTTGGGCTGCAGCAGCCTGTTGGCTGTGCCTGGTCAAGAGAAAAAGCAAGAGGAAGCTGAAAAAAAACATAAGTTCCTTGCTGACTCAGAGATGAGTTTCAAGGAAGTCTATGATTTTGGTTTTACGAGTAACTTCATACCGGCCATGAAAAGTCTTAAGGCTCAGATCGGAAAGGACAAATTCATCGAGATGTTGAAAAAAGCGTCGATGGAATCGGCTGGGCAAGGGGCCAGGGATTTGGCCAAAAGCCTGCCGAAGAATGATTTTACGACCTTTAAATCCTCGTTCAAGAACATATTAGTAGACCGTTTCTGGAAACACGTCTTGACGTTGGACATCGTCGAAGACACGGACACGGCCTTCGAAGCGAAGATTAAAGAGTGCTTGTGGGCCAAAACATTCCGCGAGGCCGATGCCGCTGAGATCGGGTATGCCGCTGTCTGCCATGGTGATTACGGTTACGCGCAAGAATTCAATCCCAAGATCAAGATGATCCGGACCAAGACGTTGATGCAGGGTCACGATATCTGCAACCACCGCTATGTCTGGGAGGGATGAGGAGGACAAACCTCTTTTTTATTGCATTCCAAAACTCAACTTAATAAGATAGGCTCCGTAATTCTCTGGATAAGGATTCTATGGATTACGGCTGGCTGTCTTTAATCCCTCCTTTACTCGCCATCCTGTTGGCCTTCCTGACCCGAGAACCCGTCATCAGCCTCGCCCTGGCCTGTTTTTTGGGCGTCCTCCTGATGGGGCAGGGATTGATCGGTTTTCCCGAACTTCTGGTTAAAACCCTCGGCAGCCGCGAGTTCATGTGGGTCTGCCTGATCGAGGTCTGTATCGGGATTCTCGTCGCTTTTTACCAGAGATGCGGAGCTGTGGATATGTTTTCTCGAAGAGTCAGGCATCTCACCAAATCTCGTTGTCAGACTCAGTTTCTGGGGTGGGGTTTGGGGATGTTCATCTTCTTCAGCGATTATTTCAGCCCTTTGTTCGTTGGGCCAGTGATGCGAAAGCTGACCGACAAGGCTAAGATTTCCAGGGAAAAACTGGCTTATATCTGTGATTCGACTTCGGCTCCGGTGAGCGTCCTGGCCCCGATCACGGGCTGGGCTGTGTTCATAACCAGCCTGATGATCGGAATCGGCCCCGTGCTCAATAAAAAAGAGGCCATGTCATTGTTTATCAAGTCCATCCCGTTTAATTTTTATTCTATCTTATCGATCGTGATGGTCGCCTTGATTGCTTGGAGACTCATCCCTGAATTTGGCCCGATGAGAACGGCTGAACGGCGGGCTCTTCTCAAAGGAGAGGTTATTCGCCCCGGATCGGTCCCGATGATGAGCGCGGAGCTGACGAGTTTGCCAGTATCGGAGAGGGGGCGGCCGAATATCTGGATGAATTTTTTCACTCCGGTGTTGATCGTTATAGCTGTGAATCTAGGAACGTTTTTTGTTGCGGGACAAGCACGAGTTCTGGACAGCTTCATGCTGGCCACGGTCGTCCTGGGCGCCTTCATGCTCTTCCAGCGAGTGGATAACCTGAGGGGCTTGATGGGGACTGTTCTGGCGGGCATCAAGGGAGTTATGCCCGCAGTCTTGATTTTAGCCTTTGCTTATGCTATCAACATGGTCAGCCGCGAGATGGGGACAGCCCAGTATGTCATTGATTTGAGCAGCGGTTGGCTCAACCCTGGACTCTTGCCTGTTCTTATCTTCTTGATCAGCGCTTTTGTCAGTTTTGCCACCGGCACATCCTGGGGAACCTACGCCATCATGGTTCCGATTGCTGTTCCTCTGGCCTTCGAGTTCAGTCAGGGCCATGTGTCCCCGCTCGTCTTATCCACGATTGCAGCCGTAGCCGGGGGAGGGGTGTTCGGAGATCACTGTTCGCCGCTTTCCGATACCACCGTCCTTTCCTCCTTGGGCAGTGCCTGTGATCACATCGACCATGTGAGAACTCAATTCCCTTATGCCTTAGTGGCGGCTTCTATCGCTTCAGTCATATATTTAGTCATAGGGACTTTATAGGAGGAGGAGATATGGGACATTATCTGGTGTTTGGAGCAGGGAAGATGGGAGTTGTTTTAGCAAAGGATCTTATCGATTCAGATGCCAAAAACAGAGTGACTCTGGTAGATTACGACAAGAAACAGTTAAAAACAGCTTCAGCATTAATCCAAAGCAAAAGATTGGATACGATTCAAGCAGATGTGGAGGACGAAAGACAAAGAGATGATGTTTTCAGGGGTCAAGATGTGGCGCTTTCTGCTCTCCTTCACAGGCATAGTCTGTTGGCCATGGAGGCGGCTCTTCAAGCTGGGATGCATTTTGTGGATCTTGCCGGAGAATTCACACCTGAACGGCAAGAATATGATGGCCAAGCCAAGAGGAAAGGAATTACTCTCCTATCCGGGGTGGGAGTGTCACCGGGCATCACCAATGTTTGTGTGGGGCGGGGTGTTCATCTTCTGGATACTACAGAAAAGGCTCTCATCTATGTCGGCGGTATCCCTGTTCATCCTAAACCTCCGCTGAAATACAGGATAGTGTATGCGGTCAACAGTCTTCTCGGTTTATACCAAAGACAGGTACCTATTATTCGAGACGGTCGAACCAAGATGGTCCCTGCGCTTTCTGGAGTGGAATCTGTCTCCTTCGATCCGCCCTTCTCGGAGATGGAATGCTTTTTCACGGATGGTTTGAATTCCCTGATTCATACGATGAAGGGAAAAGTGAAGAAGGAACTCTGGGAGAAGACCATCCGTCACCAAGGTCACAGTCAAGAGATCAAGACCTTGAAGGACTGCGGTCTTTTTTCCACCCGGCCTATCCGTGTGTCCGGGCAGAAGGTTGTTCCAAGGGAAATCCTCGAAATACTCTTGGATTCACGGATTAAACTTGGAAAAGAAAAGGATGCGACACTCCTGAGGGTCCTCGTCTCCGGGAAAAAGTCCGGGAAAGCGCAAACGCATGTGTTCGAGATGGTAGACCATTACGACACTCAAAAAAGCTACACCTCGATGGCCAAAACGACCAGTTTTCCGGCTTCGATTGCGGCCGAGATGATCGTCTCGGGAGATATTCGGCGTAGAGGCTGCCAGTTTCCGGAGGGTGTTTTCCATTCCCGTCTTTACGAGCCGTTCATGGAGTAGTTGAAGAGAAGAGGCGTCCTCGTCACCCATAAGGTTCATTAAAAAATAGCAGTTCCTTTTTTTGTCATTCCAGCGGAGGCTGGAACCTAGTCTTATATGGATAAAAAAATTTCATTTATCTGGGTTCCCGCCTCCGCGGGCACAGGCTCCCGCAGGGATCCAGCCTATCCCTGCGAAAGCAGGGATCCAGCCTGTCCCTGCGAAAGCAGGGATCCAGTCCTTATTCTTACTTCTTAATAGGACGCTTCCTCCAGTTGTTGTACAGGCTCTCCCACCAGTTTGAAAGATCCAGGTCTTTTCCGTCGATGAACAGGTGTTTCACTTCGGATCGGATATCCAGAGGATCTCCGGTCGTGATGAACAGATCGGCATCCTTCCCGACTTTCAAGCTTCCCACCCGCTCATTTATTCCCAGGATCTTAGCGGGATTGATGGTCAGGGCCTTGATCGCTTCTTCCTTGGGGAGACCGAAAGCCACCGCCCGGGCCGCATGGTAAGGAAGGTCTTTTCCGGTAGCTGGATCAGGGCCTGATGAAAAGCAGATCAAAACGCCAGCCTTGGCCAACTCAACCACATTCCGGAACGGAGCATCATAGCCATCCTCTGGTTCTGTCGGGCCGCGGTACAGATCGTCGATAATCACCGGGATACCGGCCTCTTTTATCTTATCCGCGACTTTATACCCTTGGACACAGCCCCTGAATATGGCGTTGATTTTTTCTTCTTGGACGAACTTAATAGCCAACTCGATGTCCTTGGCCTTTTCGAGGGAGATGATGACGGGAAGTGTTCCATCAAAGACAGGAGCCAGAGCTTCATACTTGGGGTTGGTATGGGGAACGTCGACGGCAGGATCATCGGCCGCCATCTTTTTCAGCTTTAGGTAGTGACGGGCCTCAGTCAGATACTCTTTGATCGTTTCAATCAGCCTGGCTGTGACGTCAATTTTAGCATCTCTTCTCGGGCCCAACCTGGTCCCTCTTGTCGGCCGAGGAGAGACCGGGAAGTTGATGAAGGATGTGGCTTTTTCCTTAACTGCCATTTCTTCGAAAGTCCAGCCGTCCAACTTGATGATGGCCGATATGCCGGAAAATGTGCCGCCTTCCGGGGCAACCAGGGCTGTGGTCGTGCCGTTGATCCGGCTGGTTTTAATATGGGTGGAATGAGGGTTGATGGCCCAGGCGACGAGGAGCTCCGGGTTTTCTTTGCCCAATTCTCTGATGTCTACTGTGCTTGCGATAGCCCCGATCTCCATCAGACCAAAATGCGAGTAGCCATCGATAAACCCGGGGTAGACAAACATTCCCGAGGCATCGATGACCTTGGCTCCAGCAGGAGCCGAAATGTCTACTTCGATGGCCGCAATTTTTCCGTTCTCTATCAGCAGGTCTCCCTTTCGGAGGATATCTCCCTCG
>CAYGBF010000068.1:0-1529 GCA_964348035.1 uncultured Eubacteriales bacterium
TGTTCCGTTTCATCTAAATTCGGACCACTCATGATATTTCTTAAGCGATGGTTTGCGTATAATGAAGCCATTAGAGGAGAAATGCATGAGTACCAAGAAAAAGTCATCGCCTGAATCCATCGTACGGCAGATCAAACGCAAGACCCGCCGCAAGTATTCAGCAGAAGAGAAGATTCGGATCGTTTTGGAAGGGCTGAGGGGTGAGCAGAGTATCACGGATCTTTGCCGCAAGGAGGGAATCCATCCTGGCATCTACTACAAATGGAGCAAAGCGTTTTTGGAGGCTGGCAAGCGCCGTTTGACAGGGGATACAGTCAGAGAGGCGGGCTCTGAGGAGGTTGGAGAGATCCGGACTGAGAACGAGGCTCTGAAGCAGCTGGTCGCTGAGCTTTCTCTCAAGAACCGGGTGTTAAAAAAAACCTTGAAGGGTTTGGAGTAAGGATAACCCGGTACATGAAATACTCTCAGTCAGAGAAAATGGAGATCATCCGCATGGTGGAGGACTCGAAGCTGAGTGTGAGAAAGACGCTGCGGGAGATAGGACTGAGCCGGTCCACCTTTTATGACTGGTATAAGCGGTATCAGAGGTCTGGCTATGACGGTCTGGCTTCCCGGCATAAGCGACGGGTCCAGTTCTGGAATGCCATCCCAGAATGGGAGAAAGCTCGGGTGGTTGAGGTAGCCAGGGAGTATCCGGAGAAGTCCTGTCGGGAGGTCGCCTTCCATATCACGGATAAGGAAGGCTATTTTATATCTGAATCGAGCGTTTACCGGATCCTCAAGGCCCACGATCTGGTTACATCGCCTGTCTATACTGTGATCTCAGCCAAAGACGAGTTCGAGCATCCTACACACCGGGTCAATGAATTATGGCAATCGGATTTTACGTATCTCAAAGTCATTGACTGGGGTTGGTATTATCTCTCGACAGTGCTGGATGACTATTCCCGTTACATCATTGCCTGGCGTCTGTGTCTGAACATGACAGCAGCTGAGGTTACAAAAACCCTGGACATGGCCATAGCCCGAACCGGAGTCAAACATGTCCATGTCTTGCATCGTCCCAGGCTGCTCTCAGACAACGGGCCCTGCTTCATCTCAACAGAGCTTAAAGACTACCTCGAAGATCACAATATCCGGCATATCCGCACCAGGACCTATCACCCCATGACACAAGGGAAGATCGAACGCTATCACAGATTCATGAAAAACCTCATCCTGCTGGATAATTATTATTCACCCTCTGAGCTTGAGGCCCGGATCACAGAATGGGTAGATTACTACAACAACCAGCGCTACCACGAAGCCATAGACAACGTAACCCCGCACGATAAATATTTAGGACTGGACAGGAAGATCCTCAAGCAGAGGAAAAGGACCAAAGCCGAAACCATGCGCCTAAGGAGGAGGCTATATCAAAGCTTATCACTCAAAAGCTTGATAGAAAGCCTAAATTAGAATTACAATGAGAGAGCAAAACCGTCGCTTAGAAAATCAGGACGTGTGTCCGAATTATTTGACGACGTACA
>CAYGBF010000069.1:0-6913 GCA_964348035.1 uncultured Eubacteriales bacterium
GAGAGAGGGGCTTAAGGTGGAGGGGATCGGCCTCGACACCATGGTCCTTTCCTATCTCCTAGAACCGAATTGGGGCCAACACAACCTGAATAAACTGGCGTTGACCTATCTCCGGGTGAGAACCATCCCTTACAGCGACATCGTCGGCAAGGGCCGGAACGAAGTGACGATGAATGCCGTTGATATCAAGAAGGTCACGCCCTACGCCTGTCAGGATGCAGACCTCGCCTTTCTACTCAGCGCGATGCTCTGGCCCAAGGTTAAGAAGCAGAAGTTGGATAAACTCTACCATCAAATCGAACTCCCGCTTATCGAAGTCCTGGCTGACATGGAGATGTGGGGCGTCAAAATAGACACAAAAGCGCTCAAACGTCTCTCCGAAGAACTCCAGATGGATATGGACCATCTGAAAGACAAAATTTTTAAGATATGTGGGGAGGAATTCAACCTCAACTCTCCCCAGCAACTGGCCCACATCCTGTTCGAGAAAATGAAGCTTCCTCCCTCAAGAAGAACCAAAATAACCAGAGGCTATTCGACAGATTTTGCCACCCTCCAAGGGCTGGCAGTGAATTACCCCATCGCCCAGCACACTCTGGAATACAGACAGTTAGCCAAGCTGAAATCCACCTATGCCGACGCGCTGCCTCTACTTCTCAATCCAGAAACTGGGCGGATCCACACCTCCTACAATCAGACCGTTACCGCAACGGGAAGGCTTTCCAGCTCCGACCCGAACCTGCAGAACATTCCTGTCAGGGGAGAACTGGGACCCCGGTTCCGCCAAGCTTTTATTCCTGAGGAAGACTGTCTTTTTCTTTCCGCCGACTATTCCCAGATCGAGCTGCGGGTGCTGGCCCATCTTTCTGAGGACCCAGGCTTGATCAAAACGTTCCTCGATGACCGGGACATCCATCAAGATACGGCTCAGCAGGTCTTCGAGGATTCGACCGCTCTCTTCCCAGAAGAGCAGCGGCGGCGGGCCAAGATCATCAATTTCAGCATGGTCTACGGCGCCTCGGCTTTTTCCTTGGCCAAGGAACTCGGAACCTCGACTTCCGAGGCTCAACAATTCATCGATCGCTATTACGAAAATCATCCAAAAGTGGCCGAATTTTTGGAGACCATAGTCAACGAGGCTCAAGATAAGGGATACTCAGAGACCCTTTTCGGAAGAAAGCGCCAGGTTCCGGAGCTCCAGCATCAGAATAAACAGACTCAACAGGCGGGCCGCCGGATCGCCCTGAATGCACCGATCCAGGGCACAGCCGCGGACCTAATGAAGATGACCATGGTCGACATCTGGCGCGAGATCAAGAAGAGGAACCTGAAGTCAAAGATGATCCTTCAGGTCCATGACGAGCTGGTGTTTGAGGTTCCGGATAAAGAGCGGGATGAGCTGGAGGCCCTCGTCCAGGATAAAATGGAGAATGTCTATGCGCTTAAGGTCCCATTGAGAGTCCATCTAGGTTGGGGCATCAATTGGGCCGAAGCGAAGTGACAAGAATTATCTATTCCCCTTTTTCTTCTTTTCAGAGGGATTTTTGGTAGATGCGGAAGCGCTTGTAGAGCTGGCCGCCCATCCTCTCCATCTCAGCCCGGACTTTGGTGTTGGATTCCATCTCATGGTGAGTGTCCATGATCTCAAAACCAGCCTCCTTGGCTTCACGAAGCATGTGAACTCCCATCAGAACATCTAGGCCTCGGCCACGATGTTTCTCTTTGATGGCGCCTAGAAGGAGGTCCAGCTGTTTTGTTTTTTTGGCTGCTTTCAGGATTTTAATAAAACCGAAAGGAAGAAGCTTTCCCCTCGCCTTCTGTATCCCTTCGGTCATATCCGGGATGCCGACGATGAAGGCTACAATTTCATCCCCCGCCATGACCATCTTAACAAATCGGGGGTCGACGACCGGCAGATACCTCTTGGTCAAGGCCTCCATCTCTTCTTCATCCAACGGGGTATAGCCATAAATCCCGCTCTCGAAATAACACTCATTCATCAAGTGGAAGAGTGGGTTTATCCATGGTTTGAGCCTCTTCTTGGTGCGGAATTCGACGATTTTGTACTGTCCTTTCCTATGAATTCTCTCGTAAATCCTTTTATAGAAATCGGGGATTTCATCAGGAACTTCGAGTTTGTAAACGAAATAATCGACTTCTTTCGTGTACCCACAGCTCTCCACCATCCGAGGCATCCATTCATAATTACAGGGGGTGGCGATCGTGGCCCGGTTCTCAAACCCCTCGATCATGAACCCTTCGGGATCTTGATCTGTAAACCCGTAGGGGCCAATGATCTTATTCATCCCTTTTTCTCTCGCCCACTCCTCGACCGCGGACAAAAGTCCTTTGACAACCTCTTCTTCTTCCCAGGTCTCTAGATAGCCGAAGCGGGCGGTCTTCTCCTGCCGCGCCTTGTTATACCGCGAATTGATGATGCCCATGACTCTCCCCAAGGGCTTACCGTCTTTCAGGGCAAGAAGAAGGGTCGCATCACAGTAGGAAAAGGACTTGTTCTTTTTGGGATTAAAATACTTCCACTCATCCATGTAGATAGGCGGTACCCATGTCTTGTGACCGTCGTGGATTTTTTCAGGAAGATAGATGAAGGTCTTAAGGTCTTTTCGGCTATTAACTTCTTTAATGTCAACGCTCATTGTATCTATCTATATCCGGTTGGATTCGCTTTATTCTTCTTTGATTCTACCATATATCATTCATCACACAAATAAAAGCTTCTCTTAATGGAGAAGGCTGGGTTAACCCTGCCTGGCTGCTGTGGCCAGGTTATTAAACCATTCTCACTGAACGTCTTAATCCCCGGATCCTGGATGCTGTTATAGGGTTGACAACAGGAGTCGAGAATGACTAAACTTAACTTCTTTAAATCTGACAGCAGCGACGTTTTATGAAGATCAAAACTTTTCCTCACGGCATCCATCCCCCTGAATTTAAACAGGGGACTGCCCACAAGGCGCTCGAATCTCTTCCTCCTCCAGAGAAGGTCATTATACCCTTGCTCCAGCATTTCGGGAATCCTGCCGAGCCCCTGGTAAAAAAGGGAGAAGCGGTTGACTTGGGTCAGAAGATTGGAGAAAGCCAGGGACTTTTCTCGGCCTCTGTCCACTCCAGTGTGTCAGGAAAAATCAAAACCATCGATCACTGCCACCACCCTCTCGGCCGCTCTGTCCTGTCAGTTATAATCGAAAACGACGGTAAGGACCGCCTGTCTCCTGACCTTAAAGGCTCTGAAGAGCCCTTCGCTCTTTCTCCGGATGAGATCCGCAACCGGGTCAAAGAGGCGGGAATCGTCGGCCTCGGAGGGGCCGCCTTCCCCACCGCGGTTAAGCTGTCCCCTCCCAAGGACAAGCCGATCGACACCGTTATCATCAACGGCTGTGAATGTGAGCCGCTGCTGACGGCCGATTACAGGCTGATGTTAGAGTATGCTGAAGATATCTTAAACGGTGCTGAGATTATACGCAGTGCCGTCGATGCCAAACGAATCCTCGTCGGGATCGAAGACAATAAAAAGGAGGCCTTCGAGGTTTTTCGGGAAAAGGCCGAAGGAAATTCAACCGAGGTCCACCTGGTCAAGACTAAGTACCCCCAAGGAGCAGAAAAAAACTTGATCTACGCTCTTCTGAAAAGAGAGGTTCCTCGAGGAGGGCTCCCTTTCGATGTGGGGGTGGTCGTCCAGAATGTGGGCACGACTAAGGCTGTCTGGGATGCGATCAATCGGGGAATCCCGCTCTACGAGAGAGCCCTAACGGTCTCGGGAGATGGCATCCAAGAGCCCAAGAACGTCCTCGCTCGTCTCGGAACACCGTTCCAGGATGTTGTCGACTTCTGTGAAGGGTTCTCAGGGGATATCAGTCTGCTAGTCATGGGTGGGCCGATGATGGGCATTTCTCAATGGTCCCTGGACGTGCCCGTCATCAAGGGAACCTCGGGCCTTTTAGCCTGGAGAGATCTCTCTTTACCGACAGAACACAGCTGTATCCAATGCGGACGCTGTGTCGACCACTGCCCGATGGGTCTTGTTCCCACGCGCTTAATGAAGTTTACGAAGTTCGATCATCTATCAGAGGCAGAGGAGTGGGGAGCTCTCGACTGTGTGGAATGCGGCAACTGCCAGTATTCCTGTCCGGCAAAAATTCCCCTAGTCCACTGGATTCGTCTGGGAAAAAACAAAACCACAGAATTGAAAAGGAAAAAGTCCGCCTGATGGCCAAAGAACAACTCCTCCTCCAGTCATCGCCACACTTCAAGGACCAGGATTCTGTTCCTAAAATCATGTACGCGGTCATCCTGAGCCTCGCTCCGGCTGTTATCGCCTCCTTTTATTTTTTCCGCTGGTATGCCTTGACTTTGATCCTCACCTGTATCATCGCCTGTTTGGCCACAGAATTTCTGTTTCTTTGGCTCAGGAAGAAACCTTTCCATTCCCTGTGGGATGGCTCGGCATTGATCACTGGAATTCTTCTCGCCTTGACTCTTCCCCCTTCTCTTTCTCCCGAGCTGGCTGTCATCGGATCCGTGGCCTCCATCGCCATCGGCAAGCAGGTCTTTGGGGGGTTAGGTCATAACATCTTCAACCCGGCTCTGGTGGGACGCGCCTTTCTCCAAACCGCCTTTCCTGTGGCCATGACGACCTGGACCCCGACTGTCTTTCTAACTGTTGATACCGCGACCTTTGCCACTCCACTGGCTAATTTGAAATTTGAGAACGCCGTCGCCCAAGGAACGCTGACGCCCCTAAAGGATCTTATCTGGGGGAACATCGGTGGCTGTTTGGGAGAGACCTCTGCCATTGCGCTGCTTATCGGAGCCGTCTATCTGATGGCCCGCCGGACTATCGACTGGCGAGTACCCGCAGGAATCCTCGTCTCTCTCTCGGCATTCACCGGAGTTTTCTGGTTGGTCAGTCCTGATAAGTACGCCTCTCCCCTGTTTCATATCCTCTCTGGAGGCCTCCTGATCGGGGCCTTCTTCATGGCTACAGACATGGTGACCTCCCCGATCACCCCGCGGGGCTCCTGGATTTATGCCTTGGGGATAGGGATTATGGTGGGTGTCATCAGGCTTTTCGGCGGGTTTCCTGAGGGAGTGATGTATTCAATCCTGTTTATGAATGCTTTTGTTCCTCTTCTCAATCGGTACACTCGACCCCGAATCCTGGGAGAGAGGAGGGCGGTGTGAGCCTGTTTGCCCGGATGGTCGCGGTCCTGACTTCTGTAGGCCTTCTCTCCGGCGGATTCCTGGCGACCGTGGGCCTGCTGACTAAAGAGCGGATTGCCCTGAACAAACAAAGGGAAATCGAAGAGGCGATCGTGAGTGTTGTTCCCGGGACACAGAGCAGCGAAAAGCTGTACGAAGAGGAGGACTTTTCTATCTATGGAGGAAAGGATGAGGTGGGGCGCCTTCTCGGTTTTGCCATCCACGCCTCTGGAATCGGGTTCCAGGATAAAATTACCTTCATGTTAGGAACAAACTCCTCCATCACCAAAATCAACAGCCTGGTCATCCTGGAGCAGAAGGAAACGCCAGGCTTAGGGGCAAGGATCGTAGACAGGGGATCTTTTCTTCAGTTCTGGGAAAACAAGGACTGCACCCAGCCTCTGACCCTGCGCAAGCCTCCCGCAAGCACGATCGAGGACCTTTTGCCTACGGAAATTAACACGATCACAGGGGCGACAATTTCTTCAGAGGCCGTTCTGGACACGGCTAACGTCTCCCTGGTTAAGATAAAAGAATTGATGGAACATGGAAAGCTCTCCAGCGAGGAGGATCATGGCAATTAGGCCCATCGGCCAAGAATACATAAAAGGGCTGTGGGAGGAAAATCCTGTCTTCCGTCAGCTCCTGGGCATGTGTCCTGTCCTGGCCGTGACCAACGCCATGATCAACGGCTTAGCCATGGGGCTCGCCACCTCCTTCGTCCTCATCTTCAGCTCCCTCGTCGTCTCCTCGATCAAAAAACTCATCCCGAGTCAGGTCCGGATCGCGAGCTACATCGTCATCATCGCCTCGTTTGTCACCATCGCTGACCGCGTTCTCGCAGCTTATTTCCCTCCTCTTTCCAAGAATTTGGGTCCCTATGTCCCTCTGATCGTTGTCAACTGCATCATCCTCGGCCGCCAAGAAGCTTTTTCCTCCAAAAATAACGTCGGGCGGTCTCTGATCGATGCCTTCGGGATGAGCTCCGGGTTTGTCATCGCCCTGCTCGTCCTGAGTGCGATACGGGAGATATTGGGAATGGGCACATTTTTTGGCTATCAAGTCATGGGGGCTTGGTTTAAACCTTGGATCATCATGGTCCTTCCGGCAGGCGCCTTTATTACCCTGGGAATTCTTCTGGGGCTGTTCCTTCTTATCGAATACAAAACAAAGGCGAGGCTATAAGAGTGGAAATCCTGACCATCCTCATCTCAGCCGTCCTGATCAAGAATTTTGTCCTGTACTACTTCCTCGGCATCTGCCCCTTCCTAGGAGTGAGTAAAAAGTTGGACTCAGCCCTATCCATGGGCTTGGCCGTGACCTTTGTCATGTCCATAACCGCGGTGGTATCCTGGCTTATCAACCATCTCATCTTGATCCCTTACGGTCTCGACTACCTACAGATTGTCTCTTTCATCCTGATCATCGCTTCTCTCGTCCAGCTGGTGGAGATGTTTATCCGCAAAATAAGCCCGCCTCTGTATCAAGCCCTCGGGATTTACCTGCCGCTGATCACGACCAACTGCGCCATCATGGGGTTGGCCCTTCTGGCCGCCCGTAAGAATTATGCCTTCATCGAGTCTGTTGTTTTCGGTGTCGGCTCGGGCATCGGGTTTACCCTGGCCATCGTTCTTATGGCGGCGATTCGAGAACAACTCGACTTGGCTGATGTTCCTGAACCCTTGAAAGGGGC
>CAYGBF010000070.1:0-5428 GCA_964348035.1 uncultured Eubacteriales bacterium
ACCCTGTCGATTGACTGATGTGAAAGGGAGAGGGATAGAAATGATCTTCATTTTTGAGCAGGGGAACGGTGATGTCCTGCCCCGTGACTCGTAAAACTGGGGCATCAAGGTTGAGGAGAGCGTGTTCGTTGATCAGAGCCGCTATCTCAGCCCCGAGGCCGCAGGTCTTGGGAGCCTCATGAACAACCAAGGCTCGGCCTGTCCTGTTGACGGAATCGATGATAGTCTGGCTGTCCAGCGGAGAAAGCGTCCTCAAATCAACAACCTCAGGGAAAATTCCACTCGGTTCAACGCTCTCGGCTGCTTTTTGAGACACAGGAACCATGGCTCCCCAGGCTACGATAGTCAAGCCCTCTCCCTCACGAACGATCTTGGCCTGACCCAAGGGCACGGTATAGTCATCCTCGGGGACCTCCTGCCTTCCGGCCCTGTAGAGCTTCTTCGGCTCGAGGAAGATCACCGGGTCCTCATCTCTGATGGCCGAGATGAGGAGCCCTTTGGCATCGTAAGGGGTGGCCGGAACAGCGACTTTCAAACCTGGAATATGGCAGAACAAGGCCTCTGTGCTTTCAGAGTGATGTTCCAGAGCTCTGACTCCGGCTCCGTAGGGCATCCGGATGACCATCGGGACCGTGTATTTTCCTCGGGATCTGTTCCTGAGTCTGGCCGCATGGGCCAGGATCTGGTTGTAAGCGAGATAGACAAATCCCATAAACTGGATTTCGGCAATGGGTCGGAGACCGGTCACGGCCATCCCGATACCGACCCCGATAATGGCTGATTCGGCCAGCGGGGTATCGATGACTCGGCTTTCCCCGAACTCATTGATGAGCCCATCGGTCACCCTGAACACGCCGCCATCCACGCCCACGTCCTCCCCCATGACCAGGACTCTATCGTCTCTTTCCATTTCCTGGAGCATGGCCTGATTGAGGGCCTGGACCATGTTGAGCTTCATTCGTCTTTCTCCATCAGGAAGGCCTTCAGTTCTTCGAGCTGGGTTTTGAGGTGAGGGGGCATCTCTTGATAGGTATGAATAAAGAGCTCTTCGATGGAAAGAGGAGGTGTTTTCTCAGCTTCCTCTATAGCCCTGTTGATGGCCGATGTGGCATCATCTTGGACCTTTTTTTCGAAGGATTCATCCCACAGACCTTTGTTTTTAAGGTATGCCTGGAATCTTTGGATCGGGTCCCTTTTCTCCCACTCTTTCACTTCTTCCTCAGACCTGTATTTGGTGGCGTCATCCGAGGTCGTGTGGCTGGTCATCCGGTACGTGTAGGCCTCGATGAGTGTTGCTCCCTTACCGGATTTGGCTTTATCGACGGCTTCCTTGGTGGCGGCATACATGGCGAGAATGTCGTTTCCGTCAACCAGAATGCCTGGGAAACCGTAGGAAAGGGCTTTTTGGGCCAGTGTCTTGGAGGCTGTCTGTTTGGCTCTGGGCATCGAAATCGCGTACTGATTGTTGAAACAGACAAACACATTGGGTGTTCTGTAGACGCCGGCGAAATTGAGGGCCTCGTGGAAATCTCCCTCGGAAGTGGCCCCGTCGCTGAACGTACTCAGAATACAGATCTTTTTCTTTTTCATTTTGGCGGCCATACCCGCTCCGACCGCATGGGGGAGCTGGGAGGCCACCGGAACGGCCAGGGTGAAAATATTCAATCCAGACGGGATATGCATTCCTTCCTCGTGCCCCATCCAGTACAGATAATAGTTTTTCAACGGAAGCCCCAGAGTGATGTACACTCCGAGATCTCGGAAATACGGGAAGAGCCAATCTTTTTTCTCGAGGGCAAAGGCTGAGCCCACCTGACAGGCTTCATGACCGATGTTCTGAGCGAATGTTCCCATTCTTCCTTGGCGTTGGAGGGTGAAGGCTTTGGCATCCGCACTGCGCGTCATGACCATCAGGGTGTACATTCTTTTGAGTTCCTCAACCGAAAGTTCGGGCTCGAGTGAACTCTGGACTTCTCCCCGTTCGTCCAGTATCTGCAGCATTTCCCCTTTCTGCGGATCATACTGTTCAATCATCACCTTTCTCCTGTTGTCGGCAGAAAGCGCTTAGGGGGCGGAGCCGTGTTTGACTTATTATCAGGAAAATTTAATTTTGATGATTCTTTGAGATTCGTTATTTCGCAGCCCATTCTTTGAGCTTTTCGTACTCCACCTCACCACAGAGAACATCGTTGGTGTCTGGATCGAAGAATGTCGGAGTCCGGAGCTGTCCGCCGCATTTAGGGGCGAGTATCTCTCTGTAGGATCGCATCAGGTCGGCATTTTTTTCGTTATGCCATACTTCCAGCCGTTCCAGTTTGATTCCCTCTTCTTTCTCCAGTTTGTCCACGTGAGCCATCATATTCTTACAATGGGGACATTCTCTCCCGTGGAACATGATCTTTTTTCCCATTTGAGTTACCTCCTAACGAAAAGCCCGCACCAACATTCCCCATCTTCTTTGTCTTTGTAGGTCTCATGGATTCGGAAGTTACAAGGGCAGACGAGTTTTAAATCCTCGACAAAATCCTTGGCGATGAGTCGGCAGGGGCAGTATTTCAGGCCGTGGTTCTGTTCGTTGTTGAAGATTCCGTCGATCAGCATGCTGACTTTTTCCTTGTCCGGGTTGACTTGAAATTCATTCTTGGCTGCCAAGGCTTCGATGGCTTCCCTAAACTTCACCCTATCGACCTGGTTTTCGTTGACACCGCTGATTTTGGCAGCTTCTTCTGCAGAGATTTCCACGTAGGCGTTCTCGGCCATGCAGGTTGGGCATATTTCTGGGGGATTGAAACCACAGTGGATGTCATTACAGACGAAGCAGCGCCAGAATTTTTTCATTGTTTTCTGGATTCGAAGATAGACCTTTTACGTTGACTAACACAAACGGTAAAGGACTCTCTTCTTTTCTCTAAACCAAACTTACAAATTGGGCTCGAATAACCTCGAAGGTTAGGATCACATCGCTTTCTTGGCCATCTCCTGTTCCATCTCGGACTTGCGGGTGCAGTAATAGCCGTTCTTCATCCCCTTCTCGATGTAGACCGGGCACTTCGGACAGTCGCAGCCTTTCTCTTCGGTGATGATCTTGCTCTTGCTGATGAACGGGTGGCAGAACGCGGATTCTGTTTCTTCGGCGACGTAGGTCGGACAGGTCTTGCAGATACATTTTTCCTTGATCATCGGGAGCATCTCTTCCATCTCGGCCATCATCGCGTCGGCCTCTTCTTCAGTCTTACCCGTATCGACAAGCATCTTTTTGACCATGTCCTTCCGGCTCATCTCCTTCATAGGGGCTTCTTGGGCAGGGGCTTGAGCTTGTTGAGCGGCTTCAGCCGCGGGTTCTTCTTCTTTCTTAGCGCAGGAGCTTAAACCCAGGCAGGCTAAGCAGATTCCAGCTATTCCAGTACCGCCTTTTTCGAAGAATTCTCTTCTTTTCATCGGCCCTCCTCCAAATTTTTTTATATTTTATCAAAAAAAAATCAACTGTCAATTATATTATATATATAGATGTTATCAGGTTCTGTCCTAAGTGGAAAGAGGTTTTTATATTTCCTTTGAAACGAAATCTTGGATTGATTCATCCTAGATAAAAATGATGGGGGCTAAAGCGATTGAAGATAGGCCAGCAGATCGGCCATCTCATGCTCGGGCAGGTTGGCGAAGGCAGGCATGACCAGGAAAGGTCTGATGATCTGTTTTCTTACGTTTTCGATCGTCGCTGGCCTGCCGCTGGAAGGAAGAGTTTCCTTCTTCAACAGCCCCTTGAGCCCCGGCCCAGTCTTTTTCACCTCCCTGTCGGCGAAGTGGCACGAACTGCATTTGCTGGCGAAGATTTTTGCGCCCTTTTCGATGCTGCCTTGTTCTACGGGAACCTGGGTGGCTGATTCTTCGACCGGCTCGGGGCTAACACAAGCGGTTCTGAGAAGATAATATCCTGCTGAGGTAAAAAAGACGACAAAAGCCAGGCAGAAAACGGTCATTCCCAGGGTTGGCGCGAACCGGAGGAGCTGTTTATAAAATTGAACAATAAGCATCTTCATGACAAGCACTATAAACAGGACCAGTGCCAAGACCCCGTGAAAAACAGCCCGAGTGGAGATGCTATCTCCGGCCAAGATCCAGTATTTAACACAGAAATAACCGATGACGAGGAGGAGGATGAAGAACACGAAACCCGTGATCTTATGGAACTTTCTCAGGAACGAGGCACTCAGTTTAAGGCCTTGCTTTCCCATCAGGATGAACATCGAGAGAACAGCAGCGATCCCAGCTAGAAGGAATACAGAACCCAGTATGGATTTCATAAGGAAAAATGACATCTGTTTTCCTCCACTATGAAGTTCTTTACAAAGTATTATCTAAGAATAAGCTTGTCAAGCCCGATGGACAGGTTTTATGTAGATGTCGGGATCGACCATCATCTCGACGAGGGCTGGGAGGGAAGAGCTTAAGGCCTCCTGAAGAGCATTGTCAAGGTTTTCGGGTTCAGAGACTCGAATGCCAAGACCGCCGGCCGATGCGGCCATATCCGCAAAATTCGGGTTGGGGAAGCTGACTCGGTATTCCCGATAACCGTAGAGCTCCTGCTCTTTCTTGATGTTTTTGAGCTTCCCATCGTTGAAAACGACCACAGTGATCGGGAGCTTGTTATGGACGGCCGTCGTGAATTCCATCCCCACCATACCGAATCCGCCGTCTCCTGTGATGGCGATGACCTGCTTGTCTGGCTGGGCAAATTGACCGGAAATCGCAGCCGGGATCCCGAATCCCATGCCTGCCATGTTGGCACAGAGCAGTGTTTGCTGTTCCTCACAAACGAATCGTTTGTAGAACCAGTAGGTGTGATCCCCCACATCCACACAGATCAGGGCATCAGATGAGACCTGTCGCTTAAGAGCCTGGATGACGGCTCCTGGATGGATAGGTGTCTGGACGTTTTGGGCGTCTTCCTCGAGAAGGTTTTGATACTGAGTGTTCGCTGACCGGATTGCTTCCAGGAATCCAGCATCTATCTCTCTCGCTGGCAGGGAGTCCCTGAACATTTCTATCACCCGGTGGGCATCACCCACGATACCAGCCTTCACCGGGAATGTCTTACCGACCCGAGTCGAATCTATATCCACCTGGACGACATCGATATCGGGTACGAGGTTTCGCTGTCTGAAGCCGCTCCCCAAGATGATGATCAGGTCCGATTGAGCCACGATCTTGGGCGCGAACCGGTTGCCGATCGAACCTAAAACGCCCAGGACAAGTTCATCTGACTCGGGAACCATACCTTTTGCCCTGGAAGTAGTGGCGATCGGGGCCCCGATGTGTCGGGATAGGTCGAGAAGCTCTGGACCGCAGTGGCGGGCCCCCCAACCGGCAAACAGAAGAGGCCTTTGACTTTGTTTGATGACATCAACAGCCTTTGGAATAGACATCT
>CAYGBF010000071.1:0-12452 GCA_964348035.1 uncultured Eubacteriales bacterium
CTTGGAGATTATCAAGAAATTTGATATTTTCATACATTATATAAATCCAGAAAAAGTTTAGGAGTCGACTGTGAAAGGTGTTTTCGGAAAAGTCCTTAAAATAAATCTGGACGAGAAAAGCTACTCAGAAGAGCTACTGCCCGATTCTGTCTATGAATCCTTTCTTGGTGGTAAAGGATTGGCCTCTCATCTCTTGTTGAAGTTGAATCCGACTGGGGTTGATCCTCTGTCTCCGGATAATCATCTGATTCTTGCCGTGGGGCCGGCCAACGGCTTTTCGATCTGGGGAGCGAATCGTTATGGTGCGTTTACAAAATCGCCGCTGACAGGAATTTTTTCTGAAGCCTATTCTGGAGGCAAAGCCTTTCTTCCCCTCACAAAAACGGGTTACGATGCCGTCGCCATCCATGGTGTTTTAGAGCAATGGTCATACCTGGAGATTAAAAACAACTCCGTTTCATTCAAGGATGCTGATTTTCTGATCGGGAAGGATGCCCTTGAAACCGAAAACATTCTCAAGGAGAAATATCCAGGAAAGAAGGTTGGAATCCTGACTATCGGTCCCGCTGGGGAAAACCTGGTCAAATTTGCTTACATCAACAATGATCTTGGACGATGCATCGGAAGAACAGGTACTGGAGCGGTGATGGGGAGCAAGAGAATAAAGGCTATGGTGTTTATCGGGGATCAGGACAAGGAGGCAGCGGATAATGAACTGATAAAAATATTTAGGGAAGAAATGTTTAAAGTCGGAGTCGAACATGAGGTTTTCCAGGCCTACAAAAAATATGGAACCCCGATGATGATCGACAAAACAGCAGCTGTGGAAGCATTTCCCTCCAAGTATTGGCAGGAGGGGACTGTCCCTTTTATCGAAAGAATCAACGCCGATGCCTTAAACAAAGACTGCGAGGTCAAACCAAAGGCCTGCACATTCTGTTTTATTTCCTGTATCAGAGATACCACAGTCAAAAGGGGGAGGCATAAAGGCTTAAAAATTGATGGGCCGGAATATGAAACCATTGGTGCTTTCGGAGGCTTAAACTTGGTCGATGACATAAAGGAAATCGCCTTCTTGAACGATATCTGTGACCGGGTGGGGATGGATACTATCACCACAGGTAATGTGACCGGATTTGCCATAGAAGCAGCTAGAAGAGGGAGGATTGATTTTAAGATCGATTATGGAGATGTGGATCGGATAGCAGAGCTCATCCAGATGATTGCCCGAAGAGAAGGCATCGGGAATTTACTGGCTGAGGGAGTTCGCTCGGCAGCCGAAGAACTTGATCTCGAGGACATAGCCATGCAGGTGAAGGGGTTGGAACTTCCTGCCTTCGATCCCCGGTACTTGAAAGGGATGGGGCTTGGCTTTGCCGTATCCGACAGGGGAGCCTGTCATCTCCGGACCACGTTCTACAAGCCAGAACTTGCCGGTCTCATCGATCCCGAAACCATACAGGGAAAAGCGGCCATGCTCCTCGAATACGAGGACAGACTTGCCATTTATGATACTCTGATTCTCTGCAGATTTTACAGAGATCTCTTCTATTGGGAAGAATTAAGACAGATTGTGAAAGGGACTACGGGATTAGATTACAAAGAAAGTGATTTTAAAAGCATTTCGGCTCAGGTAGCGATGACGATCAGAGAATTCAACCTCAGAGAGGGGATGAAGCCAGAGGAAGATTTTCTTCCAGAGCACTTCTTCAGGCATCCTCTCGGGGGAAAAAAACTTATGCTTGACTACAGAGAATTCAAGAAATTGGTAGAAGACTATTACCAGCTCAGGGGATTTCAAGAAAAAGAGTTTGAAAAGAAGGAGAATGGAGGTAAATAAATATAAATCCCTAACCTGGCTGCAGTCAGCGCCCTCGGTCTCGTTCCTGTAGGATTTTGGCTCGGATTTAGAGTTAAGACTCTAGATAAAGGACATCCTCGCATGGTATTGAGTGTAGTCTTGGCCGTCTCGGTTCTTCTTTAGTTTTTCGGTCAGGTTGTCGTTTAAACGTTTTGCGGCCGTTTCATTTAAGGTGAGAGTGCCAATTCCAGGCTGTCTCGATGATGGTCTCGATCGAGGAATAACGGAGCGTCCATCCTAGAGTGTGTTCCGCTTGTTCTTTAGAGGCCAGAAGAACTGCGGGGTCTCCTTTTCTCCTTGGCTTGGCATTGTAAGCGACCTTCTGGCCTGTCACCTCTTCTGTTTTCTTGATCACTTCCAACACAGAATAGCCCTTGTTCGCGCCCAGGTTGATGAAGGCGCTTTGACCCGAGGCTAACAATTTTTTTAGAGCCAGAACGTGAGCTTGAGCGAGGTCGGTAACATGGATATAATCTCGGACAGCCGTCCCATCCGGAGTGTCAAAATCTGTCCCGTAGAGTTCAAAATTCTTCTTCTTGCCGAGAAGATACAGAAGGATGTTCGGAATCAGATGGGTTTCCGGATCGTGCATCTCACCCAGCCGGCCTTCTGGATCGGCCCCGGCGGCGTTGAAATACCGGAGGGAGATGTATTTTAATCCATAGGCTCTTCGGTAATCCTGGAGGGCGGTTTCGAGGAAGAATTTCGTCTGACCGTAGGGATTCACCGGATTCAAGGGATGACTCTCGGGAATAGGAATCGTTTCAGGATCCCCGTAAACCGCTGCACTCGATGAGAAGATAAAATTCTCCACCTCATTCTCGAGCATTACTTCTAATAGATTAAGACTGCTGATCAGATTATGCCTGTAGTATTTTTGAGGATTGAAGTAGGATTCTCCAACCTGGATGAGAGAGGCAAAGTGGAGAACAGCCTGGATATCGTGAGACTGGAACGTGTTTTGGATGGATTTCTTGTCCATCAAATCTCCTCTTATGACTTCTCCTCCAACCACCAGTTCCTCTCTGCCGGTAGAAAAGTTGTCGAAGATGATGACGTCAAAGCCGGCGCCGAGAAGTTCTTTGACGGTGTGGGACCCGATGTAGCCGGCGCCTCCCGCCACCAGGATCTTCACCGGGAGCCCCCTGCAATGATGTCTTTGGCCTTCCGAAGACCCTGCTTCTTCGTCTCAAACTCTCCGTCCAGCTGCATCTGGTACAGCTTTTTCAATATTTTTCCCATGCCCGGGCCAGGGGAAACGCCGATCTTGATCAGATCCCTTCCGAAGATCATCGGCTTGATCGTCTCCTTGTTGACGTTCAATTCCTCGAATTTCTTGATGAGCCATCGGCCTTCTTTGTCCAATCGCTGAACAGGCTTTTCTCGTCTTCCAGCCCTGTCAGCCGCATCCAGACAAACCAGAAGCTCGATCTCTCCGTCTACGCCTGCTGCCAGACGGTTGAATGCCCTTTTGGTCAGGACATCCTGGTTCTGCCACAATTCTGAAGCCCGATGATGGCATCGAATAAGTGAAAGAACTGTTTTCCGCAGGTTATAGCCGTTCCAGGAAAAGATCCTGAACCGGTTAAAGGCCTTTTTCGTGATCTTCTCACTCAAGATGTCATGGCCGTTGTTGGTGATAGCCATCCGTCCCCGCTTAAACTCCCACTGAGCCGTCTCAGGTTTTCCCGTGTCGTGGTAGAGCGCAGCCAGAAGGAGGGCCATCCGTCTTTGGTCATTAAGCTTGAAGCGATCGGCTAATCTTTTTGCCTGGTCAACTGTAAGCTTCGTATGATGCCAGACAGTGTGATGGCCCAAGGCATCTTTTTCGGGGTGGAAGATAGAATCTTGGATCGAGAGAGTTAGGCTGTAAAGCTCGGGGAAAACCTGACGCAGGGCCCCGAGTTTAAACAGTTCTTCGAGTCCCATCGAGGGCAGAGGAGAGAGAAGCAGGATCTTGAAGAGCTCCTCGTTGACTCGCTCCACGCTCAACCCGGAAAGATCAATATCCTTGGCGATCGGATATATATCATCGTCTATTCGGTATTCGAGAACCGAGGCAAAACGAGCGGCCCGGAGGACGCGGAGCGGATCCTCGGGAAAGGCACGGGGATTGGTCAGCCGGATGAGCTTGTCTTGTATGTCCTTTTGTCCCTCAAAAGGATCGACGAGCCTGTTATCCGTCAGCCTGAGGGCCATGCTGTTGCACCGGAAATCCCGTCTTTCCAGGTCTTCTTCGATCGGGAGCTCTGGATCCGCTGAGATGAGGAAGTCTTTATGACCTCGAACGCGCGAATCGTTGGCTGTGTCTTTCCTGGGCAGAGCGATATCGTAAGTCTTTCCTTCGATGGTGAATTTAATGACCCCGAAGCTTTTTCCGACCAGGTCCACCCGTCCTGCAGGTTTCAGCTTTTGGATAATTTCCTTCAAGGGATGATGAAGGATAAGGATATCGATATCCTCGGAGGGATCCTCTCGGATAAGATCTCTCACGTATCCGCCGACCGCGTAGACGTGGGAGCCGAAATTTTGGATAAAGAGTTCCTTATCTCGGAACGAGGCCGTTACTTCTTTCATGGTTTTAACCACATCCGGGTAGATGGATTTTTCAGCTAATATTATATGGATTCTGGATGCTGTTGTCGATAAGGTGTCAGGATTAATTCTTGTCCTTGGAGGTTCAATATTGTATCCTTAAGGGCTTAAGGAAAATGAGAAAGAAAGCCGGTTTATATCTTACCTTGTTCTTGATGTGTGTCCTTTTGGCTTCCCCCCGTTCTCCGGAGAAGGATCTCAAGATTTCTTTAGAAAAAAGGCAGATCCAGGATTTGAGCGTTTCAGGCCTCACCCTTGTCTACTACATAAAGATCCAGAATAATTCTGACACTTCCTATTTTCTCTCTGGTTATGACTATCGTTTTGTGGTCGATCAGGCAGAGTACCTACGGCTGACGATTCCCCTGGAAGAAGGGATTCGGATCCAGAGTTTAGACCAGACACTTCTCTCTTTTCCGTTGAAAATCACCTACGCCCATCTTTTCGAAGCCGTGCCGGGAATCACGAATAAGGATAAGGCTCAGTGCTACCTGGCCGGTACGTTGATCTTTTCAGAAAGAAGAAAGGAGAGGGGGAGATTGCCCTTCGGCTTCTCGGGGGAATTTCCGGTGTTCAAACAGCCTGATATGGAATTCCAAACAGTCCGTATCAACGATCTCACCTTGGGTGGGGCGGATATTCATTTTGAGATTCTCTTCAGGAATCGGAACGGATTCGAGCTCCTTATCGACACCATCGATTACACTCTTGAGCTCGGCGGTTACAAAATCGACGAGGGCAGCATCAGCGGGGATAAGGATTTGAAGAATCTAGAGGAGAAAACCTATTCCCTCCCCTTTCTGCTCAATTTTTTCGAGGTGGGAAAAGGTGTCTCCGATGTTCTCCGTCAACCCTCAACCCTCTGCCACTTTTGGGGAGAGTACAAAATTCGGACGGCCTGGGGAAGACTGACCATTCCTGTTGAGAAAAAAGAAGACATCACGATCACGCGTAGACCGTGATCGGCCTAGAACCTCGATGATCAGCGTGATCATTCCGACCTACAACAGAGCTTCATTCTTACGGGAATCCATCCAATCTGTCCTCGACCAAAAAGCATTCCAACCGGCTGCGCCGTCCCATTCGTTCGAACTCATCGTGGTCGACGACGGTTCGACCGACAACACCAGAGACACCGTGGCTGCCTTCGGGAAGAGAGTCAGCTACCGGTTCCAACCCCACAAGGGAGTGAGTGCGGCCCGAAATCTCGGGCTTCGTCTTGCCGGCGGAGATTTCATCGCTTTTTTGGATTCCGATGATCTGTGGAGAAAGGATAAGATCTCCAGCCAAATGAGCTACATGAACGCCTTTCCCAGAGCCAAAGTGTGCTACACCGAGGAGACTTGGATAAGGCGGGGAGTCGTTGTCAACCCGAAAAAAAAGCACCAGAAGTTTTCGGGATGGATCTTCGACAAAGTCCTTCCTTTGTGTTTGATCAGTCTCTCCTCCGCTCTGTTTCGAAGAGAGGTTTTCGACCAGATAGGGATGTTTGATGAACGGTTTCCAGCCTGCGAGGATTATGACTTCGGCATCAGGCTGACGCACAGGTATCCCGTTTTTCTTCTCTCTCGGCCTTTGATCATCAAACGAGGAGGGCATCCTGATCAGCTCTCGCGGAAATACTGGGGGATGGATCGATTCCGGATTCAAGCTCTGGAGAAAGCCCTTGATATGGATTTGACCCAGGAACAGGAAAGATTGGTCAAGCAGGAAATCATCCTAAAAGCTCGGATAGTAGCTGCTGGCTTAAGGAAAAGGAAAAGAATGGACGAAACCCAAAAATACACCGCGCTCATCGAGAAATACGAAGATGAGCTGAAGGAGGCACGATGAAAGTTTTCGATACGATCATGAACCGGAAGAGCATAAGAAGGTACAGGGGTGATCCGATACCGGAGGAAGTGCTTACCCGGATTCTCGAAGCCGCCCGCTGGGCGCCTTCGGGGAAGAACCTTCAGCCGTGGAAATTCATCGTCGTCAGGGATAAACATCTGAGACAGGAGTTAGCCGTCGCCTCAGCCCGACAGTCATTCATGGCTGAGGCCCCGATCACTATCGTGGCCTGCGGGTTTCCAGAGGAAAGTTATGCCCACATGGGGCGCTACATGAAATCCTGGTCCGTGGATGTCGCCATCGCTGTGGAGCACCTCATGCTCCAAGCTCAGGAGGAGGGTTTGGGCACCTGCTGGATCGGGTCGTTCGAGGAGGAGGAAGTGAAAGCCATACTCCGTATCCCAGAAAAGGTGAGAGTCTTAGCCTTGACTCCGCTCGGCTACCCTGATGAACGCCCCTCTCCGGGAGCCAGAAAACCTCTCGAAGATATCGTTTCCTACGATTCCTACTAAATCAGTTGCCAGTTTCCAGTAAAAGAAAGAATCTTTCTGACAACTGATAAATGGTATGGATCGTCGCTATAGGATCAGAACCAGTAATTCAGGCCGATGGTTATTTGGTAGCCGCTGAGGTCAAAATCTTCGAAACCTTCAAATCCTTCTGTTAGTTCACCTTTCAAATAATTGAATTTGAACTGTCCGTCGACACTGATCCTGTTGGCGACCGGGAACATGATCCCGCCGAATCCGTGGAAGCCCAGACTGACCTTATTCTCTTCCCTAGCATCGGCGGGTACGATGGAGAATATATCAAGCTCAAAATCAACATCTTCGTAAATCCAGACGTCGTCGAAATCGATTATATCTCCCCGGAGCCTTACATTCCAGAGGTAAATTCCAGCACCTCCCCCGATATAAGGGATAAATCTTCCTCTCCTTCCCATAGGCGCTAATTTCAAGGAAAGTTGGATGGGGGTGATCGACACATCAAAAACATGGGTGATGTCAAAATCTCCTTCAAAATCCGTAGGAAATGCAAAATCTCCTTCTGTGAAAGAAAGGCCCACAAAATCTCTGTAAAACCCAATTTTTTTCTGGCTGTAGCCATCGATACTCAATGTCAGACTTAACTGGTTGGAGAAAAAATATTCGTAGGTAAAACCGAAGATCGAGTCGTTAAAATTAGACTGAGTGAAACTCATGTTTTCGAATTCGGTCTCCCACAGATCGCTGTTCGCTCGAGGAAAAAAGTAGCCGATACCGAACGTCACCATGTCCGAAAATGCAAGACACGGCGTGAGCAGGATTAATAAAAAGACTAACACAAGATGTTTTTTCATTTTTTCACTCCTCTCGATGATTATATTGCAAAATCTGTGCCAATTAAAGAATTCTTTTTTCAGGTTACCTCTCTAGCATAAGTGTGGCGAAAAATGGTCAACTGTCCACATTTAAGCATATGTTCATAAATCAGATATTGTTTAACAGTCGGACGGGAGTGAGGGGTCACCCAGACCTCTTTCACCCCTTCGACCAACTCTTAACTGAAAGGAAAAGATTTAAGGTTTACAGCCGGCCGTCCGATCTTTATCATAGGTAGAAAATGGCCATCAAGACACAGGTGATCAAGATAAAGCTCGATCTCTTCGAGCAGAAAAAATTGCAGGCAGTCGTCAATATCTTGAAAAAAGGAGGGATTGTCGTTTATCCCACTGACACTTTTTACGGTTTAGGAGCCAATGTTTATCAAGCTGAGGTCGTCAAAAAAATTTACATCCTGAAGGCTCGTGACCTGGCGAAACCCGTTTCTCTGGTCGTCTCGGATCTCACCATGGCCAGGGAAATGGCCACTGCGATTCCCCCGATCTTCGAGAGCATTGCTCATCAGTTCTGGCCAGGACCATTGACGATCGTCCTCAAGGCGGCTCCTTCCCTCCCGGCCGAACTCCAGAGTCCAGAAGGATCAGTCGGGATTCGGTGGCCAGATCATCCTTGGCTGAGGGCTTTGATTGAAGGGGCTGGCTTTCCCCTGACGGCCACGAGCGCCAACCTAACAGGGAAAAAAGAAATATCAGATCCTGAGGAGGCCCTTAAAATCTTCTCTGGGAAAGTGGACATAATCGTCGATGCAGGAAAAAGCCATAGTTTGCTGCCCTCAACTGTGATTGACCTGACTCAGAAGAGGCCAAGGATCCTCCGCGAAGGGGCTGTCCCCGTCTCCAAGCTGAGACCATACCTCGAAGAACAAGACCCGGATTAGAGAGCAAACTCCTGGCCGTCCTCGGCCAAAGCGAATCCCTCCCCCTTCAATCTCTTTCGAGCCTCTCCCCCTGGATCGAGGGCTAAATTGGTGTGGTTGAGGTGAGTGAAGTAAACCCGAGTCCGGCCCTTCCTGACCACCGGTTTCAGGATTTTCATGCTGTCTCGGATAAGAGGATGTCCGATCTTGGAGATATCCCGGCCGGGAAGTTCATCCGGACTGAAAAAAGTCCCATCCAGCAGGGCAACATGGACTTTTTCGGCCTCATCCACGATCGAGCGGTCCCAGACTGTCCAGTTCTGGATGTCTGGTATATACAGAAGCCGTTTCTCCCGGCCTGAGATAATGAATCCTAGAGTATCTGAGTATTCGTCACGGTGAGGGACTTGGAAGGCCTTCACGGTTATCTTGGGAGTGAGGGAATATTCCTTGTCCTTGATCAAAGGCTGGATTTTGATGTTTTCCAGGCGAACGAGCTGGCTCCAGGGACCGTTCTCAGACAGGAACGTCTGCATTCGGGAAGAACAGAAAACAGTCAGGTTGGATGTGGACAGGGCTTCGTAACCAAAAAAAATTAACCCCGTGTAATGCCCGATGTGAGCATGAGAGAGCAGAACGCCGTCCGGAGTATATTTTGTTTTTTGAGAGAACAGCATGTGGTGGACAATATCCAGTTGAGACCGGATGTCGGGTGTGGCATCCAAGAGAAAAAATGTTTTTTCTTTTATGTCAAGAATGGCCACTGACGAAATGAGGCGAGAGAATTCGGGAGTTCGTCGAGCCCGAAGGCAGTTTTCGCAGTAACAACCGAAATGCGGGAGGCCGCCGTCCTGGGCTGTTCCCAAGATCTTGACGATGAGGTCGGTCCCTCTGGGAGACTGTCTTTCCTGGTTGAGAACAGCCGCTCTCTTTTCTTTTGGGAGAAGAGAGTTGAGTCCGACAAAGCTTCCAAGACAGGCGTTAAAAAAATCTCTCCTGTGCATCCTGATCATGAGTATCGTCGAGTAAAAAGGATTATCTGACCGGGGCTCCAGCGGGTATGTTCGACTCAAAAAAAGAAATGCTGGCCCTTCCTTCGACCTCGGCCGCTAGGATCATGCCTTGAGATTCGACCCCCCGGATCACGGCTGGTTTCAGGTTGACGATGACGGCCAGTTTTTTTCCTAATAGATCCTCTGCACTATAGACATCAGCGATCCCGGCCACCATGGTTCTCTTCTCAGTCCCGATGTCGACCTCGAGTTTGATGAGCTTATCGGTTCCTTCTACTTTTTCCGCGGCAGTGATTTCTCCGACTCTCAGATCCATTCTCTTGAATTCTTCAAACGTCACAACATCCATATGTTCCTCCTTTTTGTCTTGATCAGACTGGGTGTCCTCCTCCTGAAGAAAATCTTTCAGGTCAATCCTGGGGAAGAGGGGAACAGGAGATTTGACCTGCTGGTCGAGCTGGAATCCCTCGAATGACAGTCCAGAGAAGGATTCTTCCTCGATGGGTTTATGTTCTCCCAGGAGGTCCCAGGCTTTGGTCATGGATTCGGGCATCACTGGATACAGACAAAAGACGACGACCCGAATGGCACGTACGGTCTGGAGAAGGATCCGTCCCAGCCTCTGCTCGAGGCTCTTGTCTTTGGCCATTTTCCAAGGCTCGTTATCAGCCAAGTATTTGTTGATCCTGCTGATAAAGCTCCAGATTTCTTCCAGGGCTCGGCTCAGGGCATAGGAGTCAAAAAATTGGACTACGTTGTCTTTCGTTTTCTCAGAGTCCTGACGAAGAGCTCGATCTCCCTCTTCTTCCTCCGAGATGTCTCGGATCTGTCCGTCAAAGTAATTCTGAATCATCGTCAGAGTACGTTGGAGGAGGTTTCCGAGATCATTGGCTAAGTCAGAGTTTACCCGGTGAACAAATCCCTCGTGCGAGAAATTCCCGTCCAGCCCGATAGGAATCTCTCGGAGCAGAAAATACCGGAGGGGATCGGCCCCGAACGTCCGGAGGATGAGGTGGGGATCCAGGACATTGCCCTTGGATTTGGACATTTTCGTCTCGTCCCTGAGCCACCAGCCGTGACCGAACACTGTCTGAGGCAGCGAAAATCCTGCGGCCATCAGGAAGGCGGGCCAGAAGATCGCGTGGAAGCGGAGGATGTCCTTCCCGATGAGATGGACGTTGGCCGGCCAGAATTTATCGAACAGAGTCTCGTCCCGGTCGTAGCCGATACCCGTGAGATAATTGTGCAAGGCGTCGAACCAGACATAGATCGTGTGGTCTGGATCATCCGGAACTGAAATGCCCCATTTGACCGTGGTCCGGGTGATGCTCAAATCCTTGAGTCCCTGACGGACAAAACTGACCACCTCGTTCATCCGACTGGGCGGACGGACAAACTCTGGATTTTTCTGGTAGAAATCCAGCAATCTGTTCTGGTAGGCGGAGAGCTTAAAAAAATAACATTCTTCTGAGACGAGACCAGCCTTCCGTCCGCAGTCCGGACAGATCTTATAATCCCCCTCCTCGATCGGGACATCTTCTGGCAGATAATATTCATCAGAGATACAGTACCAACCCTGGTATATGCCTTTATAAATATCTCCCTTGTCCTTGAGTTTCAGGAAGATCTTCTGCACCCCTTTTTCATGGAAAGGCTCGGTCGTCCGGATAAAAAAGTCGTATGAGATGTGTAAATCTTGCCAGAGTTTTTTGTACCGTCCCACGACTTGATCGGCGAGTTCGATCGGCTGGAGTCCCTTTTCCGAAGCGGCCCGTTCCACCTTCTGGCCGTGTTCGTCCGTGCCGGTGAGAAAAAAAACCTCCGCTCCCGCTAACTTTTTAAACCGGGCCAGGGCATCGGCGATGATTGTCGTGTAGGAATGTCCGATATGCGGGACGTCGTTGACGTAGTAGATGGGTGTCGTGATATAAAAATATCTCTTAGAGCTCTCGGCCACCGGAATACCCTCCCCGGATCAAAGTCATGGCCTCCGTACGAGTGGCGTTATTCGTCCGGAACGAACCTCTCACAGCCGAAGTCACGGTCAGCGATTTTGGCTTCTTCGCCCCTCTCATAGACATACACATATGCTCGGCTTCGATGACCACCATCACGCCGAGCGGCTGAAGGTGATCGTTGATCAGGTTCGCTATCTCTTTAGTCAATCTTTCCTGAACCTGAAGCCTTCGAGAGAGGATGTCCACCACCCGGGCGATCTTGCTCAGTCCGACGATTCTTCCCTTTTTGGGGATGTAGGCTACGTGGGCCACTCCAGCAAAAGGGAGAAGATGGTGTTCACACATCGAGTAGAGGGGGATATTTTTAATAAGCACCATCTCATCGTGCTTTTCTTCTTGGATCGGCTGGAGCTGAGCCGAGGCTTCTTCCTGTAATCCTCCCAGTATTTCAGAGAACATATGGGCCACTCTCTTCGGTGTGGCTTTGAGTCCGGGACGCTGGGGGTCTTCGCCGACGCCTTCCAAGATCAGTCTGACACCTTGTTCGATTTTCTTCAGGTTCTTTGGTCTCTTCGTGCTTTTCGGGGGCATTGACTTCCTCTTTTGTTTTTTTGGGCTTTCTCTCTTCACCGGGCTTTTCCTCTCTTCTTGGAGAATTCTTCGAGAGCGAGCTGAATCACTTGCTTGACGGGAAGGTTATGCTTTTTGGCCAGTCTCAGACAATCTTTGAATTCAGGTTGGATGTTGACTTCCTGTCCGTCGAGGGTGGCCATCTTGACGGCGACCGTGGCTCCGAGAACTTTGACTGTCAGAGATTCTCGTTCCAGAACACGCCTCTCGACAGGAAAGTACCGGACACCGATACTGGTCGTTTCCTTGAGAACGGCCTCGATGAGACGGTCCATTTTATCGATCCCTGTTATCAGGGTTAGTTTTGTAGCTGAGCGATTCTTT
>CAYGBF010000072.1:0-7293 GCA_964348035.1 uncultured Eubacteriales bacterium
AATCCTCCCAGCGCAGTGTACGCAAGCACGATGACAGCTGTGAGCATGATTCCACTCAGCTCGCTTATTTGAAAGCTCGTGCTGAATGCTTTTCCCCCAGCCAGAAACTGCGCGGCCACGTACGAGATCATGAAAATGAGGATGATCAGGACCGAAATAATCCGCAGCACATTAGATTTATCCTTGAAGCGAGATTCAAAAAAGTCAGGAAGGGTCAAGTTGTCCATCATCGATGTGTAGCGCCGCAGCCTTTTTCCGACGAAGGCGAAGAGGAAGACTTCGGCCGTTATATAGCCGGTCACAGCCCAGACAGCAGGCGCACCGATCATGAAGGCCATCCCGGTGACACCGACAAGAAGCCAGGCTGAGCGGCCGGTAACTACCGCACTCAAAGCCACGACAAACTCCTTGAGCTTCCGGCCAGCTAGAAAAAACTCTGAAAGGCCGGATGAGGAATACCGGGCGCTTAGAATCCCGATGGCGATGATGATCAGGAGATAGAGGACAAAGGAGAGGATGGCCAAGGGATCAGCCTGGAGACCTACCTGAAGGGTCTTTTCCAAAGCGGCTATTCTCCCTTTTCTTTAGAGAAGAAATAGATGAGGAAGGAGAGGAAGATGATCAACGCCGGGAGGATCAGAAGACCAAATATGGCTGCGCTTCCCATTGAAACAACTTAGGACTTTATGGTTTTCCTTTGTAGAAGTAATCGATCTCCCACTCGGCTGTGTCCGGCGCATCCGAGCCATGGACGGCGTTGCGTTCTATCGAAAAACCAAACTGACGGCGCAGCGTTTCCGGTTCCGCATAGGCAGGATCTGTAACACCCATGACTTGTCGCCAGTGGTTGATGGCATCCTCTCTTTCCAGGACCATGATCACGATTTCCCCGGACGACATGAAATCTGTCAGGCTGTCATAGAAGGATTTGTCCTTGTGGACGATGTAGAAACCCTGAGCCCCTTCCTTGGTGAGATGAAGCATCTTAAGGCCTGAGATATTAAACCCTTCTTCTTCGATTCTTTGGAGGATTTTGCCCATGACCTTCTTTTTTATGGCATCTGGCTTGATGATGGCGAGCGTTTTTTCGATCATGATGGCTCCTTGATCTTATGAATTCTTTAATCCATTGATATATATTAATTGACAGGTGGAGTCAACCAAGTTTGACAGCTCTGGGAGGGCTCTTTAAAAGGGGTCCTTATGAGCGAGAAGACAAGGAATTACGAGGGGCTGAAGAAGTTCGCCCTCGACCAGGGTGTTTCTGTTTTTGGAGTGGCTGATATCATCAAAGAAAGAGAGCGTTTTCTTCTCGACGGGAAAACCCGTATCCAATTCGACCGAGCCCTTTCCATGGGGAAGCGGCTCCTGGATCCGGTGATCGAGGATATCGAAGATAGACCAACGCCTCTTTATTTCCATCATTACCGGCAGCTCAATTTCTTCCTGGACAGGGCGGCCTTTATCGTGGCTTCGTATATCCAAGAGAGAGGATTCAAGGCCATGTCTATCCCGGCCTCGCAAACGATCGATTGGAAGAATCAGAAGGGGCATCTTTCCCACAAGAAAATCGGCGTACTGGCTGGCCTGGGTTGGATAGGGCGGAACAATCTTTTGGTGAATCCAATGTGGGGAGCGCGTTTCCGGCTGGTGACTGTGCTGACTGACATGCCTCTCGAGGCCGATATGCCTTTAGAGGCCGATTGTGGAGACTGCCGTAGGTGTTTGCCAGTCTGTCCCGCCCAGGCGATAAAGCGAATAGAGGATTTCGACCACTGGGCCTGTTACGAGAAGCTTAAGGAATTCCACAAGCTGCCTTTGATCGGCCAGCACATCTGCGGCATCTGTGTGAAGGCCTGTATTGGTTTTGAGAAGAAATAGATAGAGTTTTTGGAACGAGATGTACATCTTGTCCTTAAAGATAGAGGCATCGGGGAAACGATCTTAAAGATTAGTGAGGAGTCTGCATCCTGGAGATTTCGATAGATTCCTTGGCAACCACGACTTTGTTCTTACCGGACTCTTTTGCCTCGAAGAGAGCTTGGTCGGCAAGTTTCGTCAACTTGGTGGCTACCCGGGTATATTCTTGTCTAGGTCCGGCAGAAGGGTGGTGTTTAAACACAAAGTCTTTGTAGAAACAGTAGGCGACACCAATGCTTAAAGTCTTCTGGATGGCTCTGCCCTCGGGTCTGAATTTTATGTTTTGGAAGGATTGTCTGATCCTTTCTGCCACAGCCGTGGCCTCGTTAATATCTGCTCCGGGGAGGACGACGGCATACTCGTCACCGCCGAAACGGGCAGCCCAATCTGTCTCTTTCCGGATGTTCTGGTTGATGACCTGGGCCGCCTCTATTAGAACCTCGTCACCTTTAAGATGTTGGTAAGTGTCGTTATAGGATTTAAAATCGTCCACGTCCAGCATGATAATCGACAAAGTGCTTCTCCATTTTTCAGCGGTCTTGATCTCACCAGGCATGCTTTCGTTGAAGTACCTGCGGTTGTACAATCCAGTGAGTTCATCAGTCACAGACAAGCGCTTGACTTTATCTTCCAGTTGTTTTCTGTCGGTGATATCCTCGATCACTGTATCGTAGTAGATCATATTGCCTTCGTTATTTTCAATGGATGTGGAGGTCAGAGAGGCCCAAAAGAATGTCCCGTCTTTTTTTGTCAGGAGGAATTCTTGGTTTTTGGCCATGCCTTCGTTTTCGATCTGCTTGATGAAATTTTCTATCTGATCCGGGTCTTGGAACAGGTCGTTTACTTTCAGCTTAAGGAATTCTTCTCCCTTCTTATACCCGAAAGTCTCGAGGGCTGTGGGATTAATTTCTAGGAGTTTTCCATCAGGCTGGGCTCTGAAGATTCCGACTTTGATGTTCTCGATCAATTCGCGATACTTCTCTTCTGAAACTTTTATTTTCTGGACCAGGCCGCGGCGCTGGATGATTTCGGAAATCATGTTAGCAAAGATCTCGAGTGGTCTGACGGTTTCTTTGGTCGGGACAAGTCCGCTTTTAGAGTCGTCGACGGAGATAATTCCCAGGAAATTTCCTTGTAAGTCTTTCATAGACACGAGGAGGTTGTCATCCTTGTGCCATTTTCCATCTTCCTTCGGGTAAGGTCTGTCGCTTTTGATAACGGCGGCTCTATCGAGCATATCTTTCATATCATGGGGGATATAGCAGGATTGTCTTCCAATCTTGATCCCTTTGCTGAAATATTCCATGAACTTCTCTTTAGGCATTTCGACTTTCTTGACCCTCTCAAGAGTTCCTGCGCTTATTCCTTTGTATCCTATGATGTTCCTGTAGGGTGGTTCATCTATGAAGTAAGAAATTAGAACCCGGCTGTAATCGGATATATCGACGACAGCTTCGGCAATTCGATCGAACAGAAACTCCTCCTCTTCAATGGCTAGAATATCGGCTGATATTTCTGAGAATCTTTCGATCTGACGGTTCACATCCCTCATCTTCTCTTCGACATTTTTCCTGGTTGTGATATCTAAATACATGGCTATAGCTATTGGCTCTTGCTCGGGAAGGAAGACGGGAAAGAGAGAACAGAGAACACACCTTTTCTCTTCTGCCTTGGTGGTGATCACCGATTCTATCTCGATTGAAGGCTTTTTCTTCTGGAATACCTCATCGAGTTGTGTCTGGAATTCTTGGGCTTGTTCTTCCGAAGCAAAGATATACTCTAAGGTCTTACCTTTAACCTCATCCTCGCTGAACCCAAAAAGTTTCTCGGAGGTGGGATTCCAGAAGAGGATATCTCTCTCTTTGTTGAATCCTTGGATCGCCAAGTTGGGAGCCTTATCGATGATGGCTTTTAGTTTCGTCTTGGTGTCCTCGACTTCTTTATAAGCTTGGTTGAGCTCTTCGATGACTTTTTTTCGCTCGGTGATGTTGGTGGCAATCCCGAGAATTCCAGCCTTAAGATTGCCTTCTGTGAGGGGGCGACAGGAGACGCGAAGATAACATTCCTTTCCTTCGTGGTGAAGGAGGCGGAATTCATGCGGCTCTTTTTCGCCTTTCAGGATATTTTTCATAGCCTCAGAGATGCGTTCTTTATCATCAGGATGAACGAGATCGACCAAGGACTTCCCTTTGAGTTCGTTCGAGGTCAGGCCGTTGTAGTTATGGATGGCTGGGCTGATGTAGTTGAAACGGCCTTTTTTGTCGAGGATGAAGATGACATCGTCGATATTTTCGACGAGGAGGCGGTATTTTTCCTCAGATTTGTGGAGGGCTTCATCCCATCTTTTCCGCTCAGTGAGGTCTCGGAAAATGCTTAACACAGCGGGGCGGCTGTCGTAAGGAATCAGGGCTGCCGAGATTTCCACATCCTTGATGGTGCTGTTCTTGCACAGGATTCTTACGTTGTAGACAGAGGGGACATCTTTTTTCTCTAATCGAAGTTTGTAGCGCTCAACCACTTGTTCCTTGTCTTCGGCGATGATTTTGTCAAAAAGCGGCTTGCCGACCAATTCTTCTCGGTCGTAACCGGTGATTTTTTCGACAGCGTTGTTGAGAAATTTGCAGATGCCGTCTTGGATGATAACAACTCCATCCCTGGCCTTTTCGACAAAAGTGGCATACTTCTTTTCTGACTCCCGGAGGGTTTCCTCGACCTTTTTTCTTTCGGTAATATCCCTGGCAATCCCGAGGATGGCAACGATCCGGCCCTCTTCTTCTTTGATGGACTTCATGTGGATGTCGATGGGGATTTTGTTTCCGTTGGAGGATATGATTTCGACTTCTTGAAGGGGAAGGTGGTTTAGCTGGCGGAGGTTTTGGAAGATTTTTTCTATCCTCTCATGATGTTCAGGCGCGACAATGCTGAGGAGGTCTTTTTGGTGAAGATCTTTGAGCGGATAGCCTGTTATCGTTTGTGCCGCTTTGTTTATAAAAAGAAAGTCCCCCTGAAGGTTGACCACGAAGATGATGTCAGGCGCATTCTCGACCAGAGAATAAAAATCTCTGCTGAATTCAGCAGCTCCTTGCTGTGGAAATGGAGTTGGGGGAACGTCCTTATTTGAATCGGTATGAAAATTTCTATGATTGGCCATTCTTGCCTCGTTTACTCAGAAAGTCTATCCACCTATACGTGCATACCGAGAATAAGAGATGGTACAGGTTTAGTAAATCGCCTTAGGCGATGATATTTAAAGGTATATTGCCTGGCTATTTTTCATCGGGGGGAGTAGTTATGGATCACCTTTTAGGGCGAAAAGGGGTGAATTTCAAAATCACCTCTCCCTTTTCGGTGCTACTGAGTTTCGTAGTTTGCTATTTTTGCTGGCAGGGGATCCATACTTGTCCCCGCGAATGCGGGAATCCAGAAAGAAAAGAATCGTCTGCTTTTTTATTTTTGCTGGCAAGGAATCCATATCTCCGACTTCAAATCTTCAGGCTTTGTTGTCGGACCCGGCATGGTTAGGTATCTCTCTAGGATAGGACCGGCCTGGACATAATCATTTGCCGTCATCCACTCAAAAATCTTGGCGATGGTTTCTCCTGCTTTCTCGTAGGGGCCGGTATGCTGAGCTGTGGCCACGAGAGTGTAGTTCCACTGCTTTTTTTCAAGGGGGGCCAAGGGCATGGACTGAGCCATGATCGGGAATCCGACCTCCCAAACCAACTCCTCAGGCTTAACCTCATCAGGATCGATGTAATAGACACCGAAGGGAGGTCCGACCGGAAAAATATTCTGAGCCTGGGAGCTCATCATCAGTTGCCCCATCACATTCTGGATCTGGGAGAAAGGTCCCTTGTGCGTGATGCAGCAGTAAACGAAAGGAGTCACCTGTTTGACGGAAACAGAGCCTCCTTGGCCAGCTATGTATGGGAAGCTGAGAGCGAACGTTGTCCAGAGAAATGTTAGGCAAAAAAACGCGATGAAGAATGTCCTTTTCATTGTTCCTCTCCTTTTTTGTCGTTTCAGCCGAGATTATAATACTACTATTTGAATTTTTGATAATCAATCACTCGCCTCAACTCCCATATTGATGTCTACACATGATCCCTCAGACAATATCCTTATGGTATCTCGAATACAGAGTGATCACAGGATTATGACCCGTGAGACGGTCCTTGACAATCAGGGTCGTGACTGGTGCGGTAGAGTGCGTCGTGAACAGCATGTCGTGCCCGACACAGAGGCCTATGATGACGTTGAAGCCAGTCTGGGCTTGGTTGAGAAGTTCAGCTTGAAGAAGGGGATTGCAGGCGGCCTCGAATTTTTCCGGGTTTCTTATTTTATGTTCAGAAGGAATTCCCATCTCGGCCTTGTCGACAGCGCCGCAGCTGCAGACAGCAGAGCACACCTCAAGGCCGTTTTTTTCCAAGATGGCACTGGCTCTTCCTGCCTCATCGCTGAGTCCGCTGCAGAAGGCGAGACCGATTTTTTTGTAGCCCATCCGTTTGGCAAACTCAGCAATCTCTCTTATCCTGGGTCTTATGGGTACGGTTCTTCCTTCTTCCCGGGCGGCCTTTTCGTCGTAGGCTTCCTTTTCTATGATGGCGGAATTGAGGTAGAAAGGCTGGATTTCTTGGTTTATGTATTTTTCTGTCGTTAGTTTGACGAGCTCTTTAAAATTTTTTATGGGACAGTAATCGGGGAGGAGTGCGTCGTCAGTCACGCCCTCATGGCAGGGATTCGCTTTACATCGGGCGCATCGAGGATCTGTCATTCTGACTAAATCCTAATCCAAAAGCAGCCAAAATTCAATCAAAAGCGTCGTTCACTTCGCCGGATACAGATCGTTCCACCAATCCGGTTGGCCTTTGAGCCATATGTCGAAGTAGGCCAGGATCGTTCGGGTCCAGAGCTTTCTCTTGTTGTACCTCATGATATGGTGATCCTGGTCCATCACCTGGATGTATTCCACATCTCTACCCAGTATTTTAAGCGCTGTGAAGAGCTGGGTGCTTTCACCCGGCGGAACGTTGGTATCGACCGCGCCGTGGAGGAGGAGAAGGGGAGTTGTGATTTTATCAGCATGAAAAAGTGCGCTCTGGTTGATGTAGATATCCTTCCGGTTCCAGGGAAAGCTGTTGGCAGCGGAGATGGCGTTGTAGGCGTAGCCCCAATACCCCTCTCCCCAGTAGCTGGAGATTGAGCTTATCCCTGCATGGGCAATCCCGGCAGCAAACATATCGGTCCGGGTTAAAAGCAGCATAGTCATAAATCCGCCGTATGAGGCGCCGATGCAGCCCACTCGCTTTGTATCGACGAACGGGTGGGCTTGGAGGAATTTTATCGTGCCCTCGACGATCTCATCGGCCACGA
>CAYGBF010000073.1:0-3408 GCA_964348035.1 uncultured Eubacteriales bacterium
GACAGAAGTCTTTACTTTCTCGCCCCCGCCTGAGTCTGTGCTCAGGATTTTCGAGGCTGGCGGTTTGATCGCTTATACCAAGAAAAGATTGGAAGAAACTGTCGGGATTCCCGGGAAATGCGAGGAATAGGAGGAAGAAGAATGCCGAAATACAGGATCGCTGTGCTGCCCGGAGACGGAGTCGGGAAGGATGTCGTCGAGGCAGCTATGATCGTGCTCGAAAAGATAGGACTCGATGCCGAATACGTTTACGGGGAAATAGGCTGGGAATTCTGGTGCGAAGAGGGAAATCCCCTTCCAGACCGGACGATCGAGATGTTGAAGACGACCGATGTTTGTCTTTTCGGTGCGATAACCTCAAAGCCCAAAGAAGATGCCAAGCTGGAGCTTGAGCCCTCGCTTAAGGAAAAGGGCTATTCCTATTTCAGCCCTATCGTCCGCCTTCGGCAGGAGTTTGACCTGTACACAAACCTCAGGCCCTGCAAGGCCTACCCTGGAAATCCCCTCAATTACCGGGATGATATCGACCTGGTGATTTTCCGGGAAAACACCGAAGGCATGTACGCCGGTGTGGAGTTCCATCCGATTCCCGAGAATGTAAGGAACGCCCTGCTCATCCATCCCAAGATGAAAAAATTCCAGGATTACCCACTCGAGGAGATGGCGCTTTCGACCAGGATCATGACCAAAAAAGGCTGCACCCGCATCCTCAGGCGGGCCTTTGAGTATGCGCAGGAGAAGAAGCGGGGGTCGGTCACGATCGTCGAGAAACCCAATGTCCTCCGGGAAACCGGAGGTTTTATCCTCGATATAGCCAGAAAGATGTCCGAGGAGTATCCTGACGTTGAGCTGTGGGAAGCCAACGTGGACGCCATGGCTATGTGGCTGGTCAAGAATCCTCAGGATTACGGTGTCTTGGTGGCCGAAAATTTATTCGGCGATATCATTTCCGACCTGTCCGCCCAGCTCGTGGGCGGTTTGGGTTTTGCCTGCAGCGGCAACATCGGTGATGACTACGCTGTGTTCGAGCCCACGCACGGCTCAGCACCAAAATACACGGGGCTTAATAAGGTAAATCCCACGGCCATGCTGCTGGCGACCAAAATGATGCTCGAATGGCTGGGGGAGACCGAGAAGGCAGTGACTCTAGAGGAGGCCATCGCAGCCGTGATAAAAGAAGGAAAAGCGAGGACGTACGATTTAAAAGGAACCTCAACCACCCTGGATGTGGCCAACGCCGTGGCCTCCAAGGTCTAAGAGGGAGTGATGGGAAAAACTGTTATTGAGAAGATTATCCAGCGACACAGCTCAGAAGAGGTGGAAGCGGGGACGATTGTCTGGATGGATCTTGATGTCCGTTCTGCCCGAGACTTCGGCGGTCCCAACGTTGTCAAAAATTTTAGGCGCGAATACGAAGGTGAGCCTGTTGCTAATAATGAAAAGACGTTTTTCACCTTCGATCTCTGCACTCCTGCCAGCTCGCTCAAATACGCAGATAACCAGCAGATATGCCGGGATTTTGCCCAGGAGCATAAAATCAGAGTCTTTGACGTGGACCGGGGCATCGGCTCCCATGTCCTCATGGAGGAGGGCATAGCCGCGGCTAACTCCACAGTCGTCGGGACAGACAGTCACCTGAATATCCTGGGAGCTGTGGGAGGCTTCGGTCAGGGCATGGGCGATGTGGACGTCACCTTCGCCTTCAAGACAGGAAAAACCTGGTTTGAGGTGCCTCAGACTATCAAGGTCATCCTGCGGGGGGATTATTCACCCCCGACTTCAGCCAAGGACCTGACGCTTCATATCCTGAAAACGTTGGGGACCGAGAAGGCTGCTCTGAGAGCCGTCGAATTCTATGGGGGGGCAGCGAGGAAGCTTTCCCTAGCCGAACGAATCACCCTCTGCAGCATGATCACCGAGATGGCCGGGATTATCGGTTTTGTTCCTGAGTTCGAGGACGCTTTTCGGAGAGAGGTCGAGGAATTTTCCGGCACTAAGTTTGATCCTGTTCTACCCGATGAGGATTGTACTTATGCAGACATCTTCGAGATCGATGCGGATGGACTTTCACCGCAGGTGGCGGCGCCCCATGCACCGACAAACGTTTTCGATGTCTCAGATCTTAAGGGGACCAGTATCGATTCGGGCTTTATCGGGTCTTGTACCAACGGCCGGACGGAAGACTTCCTCGAGGCATACCGCGTCTTGAAAGGGAAGAGGGTGAAGGAAAGGATCATGCTTAAGGTCGTCCCGGCGACAAAGAGGGTTTACAAAGAACTCTTGGAAAACGGAGTGCTCGGGGGTCTTTTCGAGAGCGGGGCCATCATCGACAGTCCCGGATGCGGGGGCTGTGCGGAAGGTATGGTCGGGTTGACAGGTAAAGGGGAAGTTCAGATAAGCACAGGAAACCGCAATTTTGCCGGAAAACAGGGAAAAGGAGAGACCTACCTGGCCAGTCCGGCGGTGGTGGCGGCCTCGTGCCTTCTGGGTCAGATTACATTCCCGGAGGATGTTTAGATGAAAGAGATGATTCGGAAAGGCCGGGTGTGGGTCCTCCTGGATGAAAAGGGGACGTTGATCGAGGACATCGATACCGACCAAATCTTCCACAACCAGTTCCTGCATATCACCGAGATGTCTCGGATGGGACAGTACGCTTTGGGCAACCTCGATGGCTGGAAAGATTTTTCGCAGAAGGTCGAACCAGGAGACATCCTCGTGGCCGGCCGGAATTTCGGGGCTGGTTCATCCCGGCAGCAGGCAGTGGATTGCTTCACAGCCTTAGGGATTGGCCTGATCGCCGCCCCTTCATTCGGCGCCATCTATTACCGGAATGCTGTTAACTCCGGATTTCCCGTTTTGAAAGGTCCTGATATTGAAGCCTTAATCACGGAAAAGGTCCTGGAGACAGGGGGTGTGATCGAAGTCGACCTCCACACTGGTGAAGGCCGGAACGTCAGCCAAGACAGGAATTTTCGCTTTGAACCGATGAGTCCTGTCCAGGAAAAAATCTTTCTGGCCGACGGGCTTTTTAATTACGGGAAGACGTTAAAGAATCCGTAAGATGAATATTCTCGCCGTGGACACGACGACATTCTCCGGGTCTGTTGCTTTATTGAAAGATACCGTACTCATCGCAGAAATCAACCTCCAGTCGCCGCTGACTCATTCCGAAAAACTTCTCCCGGCTGTTGACTTCATCCTGAAAACGAATGATCTAGAGGTTTCCGATCTCGATGGTTTTGCCCTGGCTGTCGGACCGGGTTCTTTTACCGGTATTCGGATCGGGATGAGTACGGTCAAGGCGTTTTCCAGTGCTTCGGGAAAACCCGTGGCTCCAGTCTCGACACTCGAGGCCTTGGCCTTTAAACTGCGGGGTGATCAGAGGCGGCTGCTTTCGCCTCTCCT
>CAYGBF010000074.1:0-2155 GCA_964348035.1 uncultured Eubacteriales bacterium
GGGCAAGATCGTCAATATCGGCGCTCTGGCCCACCGTCAGGATGATACTCTTCTTCTTTAGCTCCTGGGGCGGAATGGTTTTCTCCAGACACGCTCTGACGGTGCACACCACCACGGGGCTCTTTCCCGCCGCCAGATCGTACAGGCTCTCCAGTCGCCTGCCGAGAACCTCGCTGTGAGGGATCTTGAGCTCATAAGGCAGGATCTCCCAGCTGGGAAAGAGATTCACCATCTCCTCTCCCAGAAACGAGATCAAGTCCTCATATATTCTCCAGCTCTCGTCCGGGCTCGACGTTATGACCAGGAAGGGGGAGGTAAGCTCTCGTTTCAGATGAGCCAAAAGCAGAGATTTTCCCGAGCCCACCAGACCGGAAACGGATGTCTTTTTCCTGTCGGAGGCTGCCGAGTCTCGAATCCTTCGAAAGCTGTGGGAGCCTTCGGCCAGTCTCAAAATCTCAGTCAATGACATATTCGGTGAACCTTGAGGTGTTTTGATCGAAAGGAAGCTCGAACTCCCAGGCCCTCACGACGGATGCGAATACCGGCGGTTGCACCGGACCCTGGCGGCCTCTCCGAGGAAGACCCAGCAGAACACGGTTCCATCCAAGCCCGGGGTCTGCAATCCTGTGTCTGCATTAATATTGGATACGCTTTAACGGTTCCAAAATTGGAACAGTGTTCAGGGAAGCTTGATCCGTACTTTTTTTGCAAGGTCTTGAGGGCCCCGAAACCGTTTAAGGCACATAATAACAAAGTCACCGGGGAGGGCCAGGGAGACTTGAGCGTTATGCCAATAACGGAGGATTATGCCTTCCGAGAGATCAAGATCATGCGAGGTGAGTCCAGACTGTACTGGCCGAAGTCGAAATCGCCGTAAACCGACTCTAAGAGGAATCCGGCCCTCTTGAGCAGGTTCAAAATCTCCGCGAACGAATATAGCCTCAATGAAAAGGAATACTCTTTTTTTTTGCCGTCTTCAAAAAGAAGGGTACGGGTGCTCTCCCAGCGGCTGGTGAACAGGTCGAAGAAGTTGTCCTCCAACATGATGAAATCCTTTTCCGAACGCCATCTCCTCCTTTGAAAACCTCGGATAAGCTGTTCCCTGTTTTTTAGGTCAAGGAGAAAAAGACCTTTGTGTTTCAGAGCCTTGCAGACGCCCTTAAGCGCCTTGAGGTCATCGCTTTCCTTGTCGAAATAGCCGAAGGAGGTGAACATGTTCACCACCGCGTCGAAGTCCTCTTCGAAAGGGAGCCTTCTCATATCGCCCTTCTTGAACTGCACCTTCACACCCAAAGCCTTGGAGGTCTCTTTGGCTTTCCGGAGGAACATATCGGAAAGATCGTAGCCGGTAACTCTGAATCCTCGTTCCGCCAGCTCGATGCTGTGCCTGCCGTAACCACAACACAGATCCAAGATCTTGGCTTTGGGTTTTAAGTTCAGCATCCGGACGATGGATTCCACCTCTCGGGAGCTTCTCTTCTCCGAATCTCCGGAAACATTCACATAATGCTGATCAAGGAATTTCTGCCACCAGTTCATTTGCTACGCTAAATTGAAATCCGGCAAGACAAAATGCCAAATCGATCCAATAAGGGAAAAAGGATCATGAACTCAACCCCTGTGTCGATTTCGAGGCTTGCACAGTCATCCTTCGCCCTGCTTCTCGAACCTTGAATTCACAAAGTGAGTCAGCTTCACTTTCCTCGTTCCTTCTGCACCATATAGGTGATGATCTTGTAGATCAGCCTGGCCGCGAGGAAATCGGGTGCCACAAGGCCGGGTATGGGGCAAAGCTCAACCACGTCGAAACCCACCACGTTTTTCTGATCAACCAGTGCTCTGAGGAAGTCCAACGTCTCATCCCAGCCGAATCCGCCCGGTTCGGGAGTTCCCACAGCCGGCATGATGGACGGATCAAGAAAATCCAAATCCAGGGTCAAATATACATCCGGACCGAGCCTGTTCAAAACCTTTTCTTTCCACCGATCGTCCTTTCTCAGGTGCCGGGCCAAGAAGACGTCGGCCCGGCTCTGCCCCAAGAACTCGTTTTCCTCCGCACTCAGATTTCTTATGCCCAGTCCCACGAAATGGCTCAGCTCTCCGATTCTGCGCATCGCACAGGCATGGCTGAATCTGTTCTCCTGGTAGCTTTCGC
>CAYGBF010000075.1:0-7157 GCA_964348035.1 uncultured Eubacteriales bacterium
TGAGTCGTGAGGAAGCGGCGGAGATCATCGAAAAAATGGGTGGGAAAATCTCGTCCTCAGTCAGCAAAAAAACAAGTTGTGTCATCGTCGGTGAAGCCCCCGGCTCCAAACTCGCCAAAGCGCAAGAATTGGGTATTCCCACGATGGACGAGGAAGAGCTATTAAAGATTATCGGTAGATAGTAAAAGGGGATCCGTTATTTCTTCTTTTTCTTCCCGAAAAGATCTATAGATAAAAGATCTTTGAGGTCTATTTTTTTCTTGTCTTTTTTTTCAGTCTTACCCAGCTCTTTTTGGGCAACGGGATGGTCAGGATCGACTCTGAGTGCTCTTTCAAACTGCTTCCTGGATTTCACCTCTAAACCTTCCTTCTTGTACAACAGCCCCAAACCGACACGCCCTTCTGGATTCCATGAGTCCAACTTAATCGAACGGAGAAAATGCTGCTCGGCCTTCTTGTGGAAGGCTGGTATTTTTGATTCCGAAAGAGCAAGGAGCAGGACATAGTTTGCCTTTTCCGGCATCAACCGTGTCGCTTCCTCGAGAAGGATCACAGAATCTTCGTACATCCCCCGATCATAGAGTGTCTTCCCCTGGCGAAATTTTATCTCAGCCTGCTCAGACATGTTCTTTTTGTCTTCTCGAGGAATGGTCTGCCTTTTGGAATCATAAGCCTGCCTTTTCGCTTCATCACTGAGGGTGTGGTAGGCCTTGGTGATTGCAGCAAAGACTTCATCAACCTTCTCTCTGACATCAGAAGGAAGCTCCTGACCGAAAATGTCCGGATGATACCGACGGGCGAGTTGAAAGTAGGATTTCTTTATCTCTTCCTTGGAGGCAGATGAGGAAACATCCAAAATCTGGTAATGGTCGAGGCGATCGACGCTTTCGCTGAGGGCTAGGACTTCCTCGATTCTCTTATCCACATCCTCCACCTCACTCGGCTGTTCAGTCTTTTTTTCTTTTTTCTTTGCGCCTTTTTCAGGCTTTTTTTCAGCCTCTTCCTCCTCGAAATCAATCAAATCAAGACAATACAGGAGGTATAAACTCTTCCAGTGTGATTCCAGGCTTAAATTCGATTCTCGAAGGAGTTCGTTTGTCGTGGAGGTTCCTTCTACCTTGTTCAGTAATTCTTTCTCCTCCTCTGTCAAGTGAAGGATGAGTTCCTTGTTTTTGGGAGCTGGAACCTTCTCTTTCAGGAACTCTTCCAAGGCGGGATCGTATTTCATCCGTCTTATGCCGTCCTCGATCAAGGAGGAGACATCGATCTTCCTTTCCGCATTCGGTTCGAGGATATCCTCGATTTCTTGGTACTTGATCTCACCACCGAAGACAGGAAAAAGATTCAAGGCTACCTCTCTCATCTGGTAGATAAGCCCGTCTTCCAGGTCCTTTTTGGTAATCAGCCCCTTCTTGACCAGGGTTTCTCCTATCGGTTTTCCGGGCACGATGTATTCATCCAATCGATCAAAATCTTCCTCTTGAATCTTTCCCAGGCTGAACAACACTCGCCCGAACAGCTCTTGAGTATTGTTCGTCTTGGCATGAACGAGTGCCCCTTCCTGGAAGAACAGGTATTTTTGTATGTCTTGATGGCGAAAGATGAGGCGTCCGCTCTTTTTGTTAAAGTATATGTCCTTCAGGAAAACACCGATGTGATCCATTCTTTTTTCGCCTCTTTCGTTACCTCTCTCAAATTACGTGGTTTCTCAGGCGACCACTTTCCTATATTGAGTCGGAAAAATTTCTCTCTCCTGTTTTCTCTCTTCTTTTATATTACAAACCGTGACCTTTTTTCAAATCTCTCAATCTATTATAATCCCCTCGAGTAGAATTGCAAAGGCTCAAAATTTATGGTAATTTTCCCATCATGAGAGTGGCTCTGGCGCAATTCTCTCCCTATCTAGGAAATGTCAAGAAGAATTTCGAGCGGCACCTTGGCTTCATCGAGAAGGCCAGAAAAAAGAAGGCCGACCTCTTGGTCTTCCCTGAACTCAGCTTGACCGGCTACACTCTGAAAGACCTGATCGAGGAGGTGGCTCTGAACCCTCACAAGAGCCCTCTGTTTGCCAAGCTCAAAACGTTGAGCCGAGAGATTTCTCTTGTGGTGGGTTTTGTGGATGAACGGCAAAGAGGTTTGTTTCACAACTCCTCCGCTTATTTTTCGGGAGGTGAAATTCTTCATATCCACCGCAAAGTCTTCCCCCCCACTTACGGCATGTTCGAGGAGATGAAGTTCTTTGCCCTGGGAAGGGATTTCAGATCTTTCAACACTCCCTTCGGGAAAACCGGGATGATGATCTGCTACGATTTTCTTCATTACGGGGCCGGGTATCTCTTGTTTGCCGGAGGTTCTGAGATCATCATCGTCATCAGTAATGCCCCTGGCCGGGGGCTTTCCGAAAAGGACGCCTACGACTCCAGCCGCATGTGGGAGCTGATGGGAGAGACGATCTCCCGTTTTTCAACCTCTTTCGTGATCTACTGTAACCGCGTTGGTTTCGAAGACGGCAAGCACTTTGCCGGAGGCTCTTTCATTTTCAACCCCCTGGGCCAACTCGTCTGCCGGGCATCCTACTTCGATGAAGAACTGATCGTCCAGGACCTCAACCTCGATGACATTCGAGAAACTCGAAAGAAATGGCCTTATAAACGGGATGAAAAGCCTGAAATCATCCTCGAGTCTCTTAAAAGGATTGTCCGAGAATATGAAGATTAACGGACCATTCGTAGAAAGGATCCTGACAACATTCATCAAGGATGAGTTGAGTAAGTTCGGGTTCAAAAACGCAATCCTAGGCCTCTCAGGAGGCCTGGATTCTGCTGTCTGCGCCTTTTTAGCCGTAAAAGCCCTTAAACCAGCCAATGTCCTAACCCTTATCCTTCCCTACGGAAAATCCTCTGAAGAAGATGTTAAAGACGCCGAAGGAGTCGTCAAGCTTCTGGGCCTTCGCACAGAAGTCATCGACATCAGGCCCATGGTCGATGTCTATTTCTCCAAACACCCCGCTTCTGATCGAATCCTCAAGGGAAACAAGATGGCCAGGGAGAGGATGTCAATCCTGTATGACTTTTCAGCTCGAGAGAAGGCCATGATCTTGGGAACGAGCAACAAGACAGAGCTTCTTCTCGGATACGGAACAATCCACGGCGACATGGCCTGCGGCATAAATCCTCTCGGCGACCTCTACAAGACTCAGATCCGCCAATTGGCTGAACACCTCGGTGTCCCCGAGGCTATCCGTGAGAAAACCCCTTCGGCTGGATTATGGTCCGGCCAGACAGATGAAGGAGAGCTCGGCCTCACCTACGATATTATCGACAATATCCTGTACCAGCTGGTCGACCTGCGCAAATCCCGAAAAGACATCACCGCCATGGGTTTTAAAAAGACTGATGTGGACAGGATTATCAGCCTGATCAAGAAGTCCGAATTCAAAAGGAAACTCCCGCCGATTGCCAAGATATCACCCCGAACGGTCGGACACGACTTCCTGTATCCTTACGACTGGGATAAGTGAACGACATGCTCAACCACGAAGAAGATGAGGAGCACCCCTCTAGGGGAAAACTCTACATCGTCGCCACTCCCATCGGAAACCTGGAGGACTTAACCTTCCGGGCGCTGCGCATCCTCGGCGAAGTCTCGTGGATAGCCTGCGAAGATACCCGTCAGACCATAAAGCTCCTGAACAAATACGAACTCAAGAAAAAACTCATAAGTTACTACCAGCCCAAGGAAAAGCAGCAAATCCCCAAGATCATCCAGCTTCTCAATGAAGGACAAGATGTAGCGCTCGTTTCAGATGCAGGCACCCCTGGACTTTCTGATCCCGGCTACCCACTCATAAAAGAAGCCATTCATCAGGGAATAAGAATCATTCCCATCCCGGGAGCCTCGGCCCTGACCTCAGCTCTGGCTGCCTCCGGACTCCCCACCCACCGTTTCCTTTTTATAGGCTTTCCCCCTCCGAAGAAAGAGGCTACGAGAAAACTGCTTCTCTCCCTAAAAGAGGAAAAGGGAACTCTTGTCTTTTATCTTCCCCTCCGAAGACTCATGTCATTCTTGAAGACAGTGGAAGAATTTCTGGGTGAGAGACAGGTCGTCATCGCCCGGGAGATGACAAAACTCTATGAGGAATTTTTAAGGGGAACTCCCTCCGAGCTGAAGAAAGGCCTCGAGAAAAGACGATTGAAGGGAGAAGCGACCCTTCTCATCGAAGGCTTCTCGAGGAAAGCAAAAAAGAGATAATCCGTCGCAGTAGAACATCAGCGACGATCATTGCCGCTCCTGGATATAAAGCCAGTCTTCCCCTTCCAACGGCCTCCCTGACTCGGTTCAGACTCTCAGTTTCCCCTTTCTCGGACAAAAATACAGAACTATCGTCTAATTAAAAGGGAATTACCTGAGACTGTTCAGCATAAACTTTTCAAAATCAAAAACTTATAAATTTTAAAAAAATACTTGACAAATAAGCGCTAAGATATTATATTATATATAGACTAAGATATTAGGAGGTAAAACAAATGGCTATCATCAGATGGGATCCTTTCAGAGACTTGATCACTCTGAGAGAGAAAATGAACCGGCTTTTTGAGGATGCTGTTACTTCTCGCGGTGAAGAGAAAGACATTGTGTCGAGCACGTGGACTCCATCAGTTGATGTCTACGAGACCGATAAAGCACTGGTCATGACCGCTGAAATTCCTGGGATCGAAGAGGATGATATCGAGATCAAGATCGAGAACAACACGCTCACCCTGAGAGGAGAGAGAAAGTTCGAGGAGGAGACCAAAGAGGAAAACTACCACCGGATAGAGAGAGCTTACGGTTCGTTCTACCGCTCTTTTTCGCTCCCTCATTATGTCGACCACGACAAAATTAAAGCCGAACACGAAAACGGAATCCTGAAAATCACGATGCCAAAAAAGAAGGAACTGGAACACCGCAAAGTCAAGGTCCTCAAAGCTAAAGCCAAAAAGGAAAAAAAGACTAAGAAATAACCAAGATCCCTTGGTTATCGCCAAGAAAGCGCCCTCGAGCATAAGGCTCAGGGCGCTTTTTTTTATCCAGATTAAGCCCGGGCCAGGGTGAAAGCCCGGACCTCCCGAGCTCCTCCCCGGATGAGCATCTGACTGCATTCCCGAAGGGTGGCCCCTGTCGTGTAGACGTCATCGACCAGGAGCACTCTTCTCCCCTTTACATCTTCTTTTTTCTTAAGGGAAAAGACTCCCCGGATATTCCGCTTCCTCTCCTCGGCCGTCATTGAGGTCTGGGGAGGAGTGCTTCTATTCTTAACAAGCGCATCGTTCACGTATTCCATCTCTAACACGTCTGCTATTTCCTGCCCGATTATCTCCGCCTGGTTAAACCCTCGCTGTCTTTTCTTTTTCGTATGCAGGGGAACAGAAACCACGATCTCCAGCCCCCGAAACAGGTTTTTTCCTGTCGGCAGGCCTTCAACCGCCATTCGCGCTAAATCCTTTCCGATAACGCTAAATTTTCGGTATTTGAAAAGAAGGATGATATCTTTGAGCGTCCCCTGATAACGACCGAACGAGCGATGAGAAGAGAAAGGAGGAGGCTTCTGTAAGCAAAGAGAGCACGGATGAGAATCTCCCGCAGCATTAAAAAAACGACCGCACCGAGAACAGAAGTTTTTCCGGGGAGGGATTATACTGTGCAGACAGGAACGGCAGATGACCTTTTCGCGGGGTGATTCGAGAAGAGACGAGCAGATCTCACAAAAGGAAGGGAAAAAGATGAGTTCAGCGAGTTTGAAAGAGGTTAAAAATCTATTTTTAAGAGATAAAATCAACCAGATTCTTCCTCGGCTTTCTGCTGACACTGAATACAATGACATGCCCAAGGGACGGCATTCAACCTCTTCTTGTTGATCTGTTTCTGACACATCTGGCATGTCCCGTAGGTGCAGTCCTCGATTCTACCCAGCGCGCCGTCGATTTCAGAGAGCTGTTTTCTTTCTGTATTCGACAGATTGAGGAGGAATTCTTTGGTGTAAGATGTTTCGGCTTTATCGCCAGCATCCTGGACTACATCTGGTTCCACTTCTTTGGTTTGGTTGAGGACTTCGTTCAGCGCTTCGATAATTTCTGTTTTTTTGGCGAGAAGCTTTTTCTTGTAGCGCTCTTTATCTTGCTTTCTCAATCTATACCCCCTTACTTGGCGTAATGATGTCCTTTCAAGACGGTCAACGACCGATAAATCTGCTCCAGAAGAAAAAGACGCGTCAATTCATGAGAAAATGTCATCTTGGAGAGAGAGAGGAGAAAATGGGCTTTTTTTACGATTCTCTCCTCTAATCCGAGGAATCCGCCGACGACAAAAGTCACAGCCCTGGCAGAACTCGCTGTTATCTTTTCCAAGAAACGACCAAACTCATCTGAACTCATCTCTTTTCCTCTTTCAGAGAGGCAGATAATATAATCATCTCCGAGGTGCTTTTCAAGTCCTTCAGCCTCAATTTTTTTTATCCTGTCTGAAAATTTCTCCTCGAGGCCTCTGGCCTCTTTGGTCTCGATCACCTCGCATCTTTCCAGCCTCTTGATTTTCTGCAAGTATGACTCCTGCAGGCTTCTTATTTCACTGTTCCGGGTCTTACCCGGCCACAATATTTTTAGTCTCATTAACCGAGATAACATCCCTCCCATCGAGATTTTTAAAACTTTTCTTCAAAAAATTGACAATAAAATAATGATAATCCTGCCGAATGTCAACTTTTTTCTAAAAAAAATTCTTCCTATCCTACCATCGGTGAACTCGAACAAGAGATTGGTCGAGCAGAGAGGAGGAAAAATGAAAAGAGCGGCCTAATAGGATAACCTGGGCGCATCCCCCCAGAGTTTTTCTAATGAGTAGTAGTTTCTGGAGGCTTCGGAAAAGACATGTATGATAAAACTCCCGTAGTCCATCAATATCCATTCCGCATGTTTTTTGCCCTCAACGCTCAAGGGATAGATGTTTTCTGTCTTTAATTCCTGTTCTACGCTCTCATAGACAGCTTTGTTCTGCCGCGGTGAATTTCCATGGGTGATGATGAAATAATCCGTGAAAGAAGATATCCCTCTCAAGTCTAAGACCACGAGATCTTCGGCCTTTTTGGCCAGGCTGGCTTCTATAGACAACTTTACCTCTCG
>CAYGBF010000076.1:0-4823 GCA_964348035.1 uncultured Eubacteriales bacterium
TTTTTTTTCAAGAGGCCCGTCCTGCCCCTGCTGGAGCCTGTGCTCGCACCTGACACCTGTCTTCACAGGTGCAGGCCACTCAGGCACAAGCTTCGGCAGGGAACCAGGGCAAAAAAGGCTCTTATTCTAATAAGACTAGATCCCTGCCTCCGTAGGGATGACGGGAGGGGATGGATTCCCCTCTCCCCTGTTGCGCTTGACAAAGGAGGGGTATTGGTGTTTATAATGTTTGAAATGCCAGAAACATTATAGCCCACCTTTAAATATGGAGAAAATCGAACACCCCCTAGCCAAAAAAAACGTCTTCTCTGGCGTTCTGGATAAGAATCTGAAGAAGCTTGAGAAGCGGTTGGGAATAAGCCTCTCGGTGAGAGGCGACAGCCTGCTGATCGGCGGCGACGAAGATAAAGTCGAATTCGCCAAGTATTACTTCGACAAGATGAGAGAATTGGAAGAGAAAGGACACAACTTGAAAGAAGAGGATTTTAACATCGCTCTCGACCTCCTGGAAGAAGGTCAAACCCACCAGTTGGAGAAGTTTTTCCCGACTGAGCCCCTAGACCTGTCCCGCAAATCGGTCACTCCCAAAAGCCTTAACCAGCAGGAGTATATCCAAGCCATAAAATCCTACGATTTGGTCTTCGGCATAGGGCCAGCCGGGACAGGAAAGACGTACCTAGCTATGGCCATGGCCCTCTCCTATCTCCAGGATAAAACCGTCGCCCGGATTATCCTCACCCGCCCAGCCGTCGAGGCCGGGGAGAGTCTGGGATTCCTCCCCGGTGACATGATCCAGAAAATTAATCCTTACCTCCGCCCCTTGTACGATGCCCTGTTCGATCTGGCCCAATCAGACCAAGCTCACCGCCTGATCGAAAACGGTATCATCGAAATCGCTCCCCTGGCGTTCATGAGGGGCCGGACATTAAACTCGTCCTTTATTATTCTCGACGAAGCCCAAAACACGACTAAAGAGCAGATGAAAATGATCCTCACCCGGGCCGGTTTCGACTCTAAGCTCATCGTCACCGCCGACATCACCCAGATTGACCTTCCCCAACCCAATAAATCCGGGGTGCTTCACGCCATGAAAATTCTCTCTCCGATCAAAGAAATCGCCTTTGTCCATTTCAACGAAAAGGATGTGGTCCGGCATCCACTGGTCCAAAAGATCATCAAAGCCTACGACAAGGCCGAAAAAAAAACACACCGAAGATAAATGGATACAATTTCGTTTAAGAAACTCAAACTCTTCCGGAGTAAGGACCCTCCTTCCAAGAAGCCGAATAATGAACAGCCTAACTCCGAAGAAAAACGATTCCCTTTTTTTAAAAAGCTTATCAAGAATCCCTTCCTGTATCTCATCCTGTTCGTCCTGGTCCTGGCCTATTTCATTTCCTATCTACCCTCGAAATCCCTGCCCACCCCTGATGTGGGTGAAATCGCCACCTCTGATATCGTCGCCCCGACGGATTTAACCATCATCGACAGGGAAACCACAGAAAAAAGAAGGAAGGAAGCCGAGGCCATCGTCCTACCTGTTTATCGACTGGACCCGAATGTCTTCCTCAACACCGAGGAAAAAATCCGGGAGTTCTTCGCCTCCGGACGGGAATGGCTGGAGGACCCCGTCAATGTCAAAAGAGTCGCGGAGTTTCAGAAGGATATCGTGGACACATACGGGCTTGAAATCTCGGCTGCGACCATCAGAGCCTTGGCTAAGATCAAGTTTTCGGCCAATATCGAGGAAAGCCTGATCAACCTGATCGGGAAAATTTCCAAGCAGGGGATAATCCTGACCAAAAATCTTTTTATCCACGAGGAACAGGAAAAAGGTCTGACCGTGCAGTTCACTCCCGAAAACGAAAGAAACGTCAAAGTCCCGGGTGTCCAGGATATCGAGGAAGGCAAACAGAAACTCTCCGCTGAAATCGAACAGCTCGAGCTGACCAAACAAGAAAAATCGCTCCTTACCACCCTTTCTCATTTATTCATCGCCGCCAACCTTAACTACGACAAAATCGAAGCCGAAGCTCGGAAAAAAGCGGCCCGTGATCAAGTCGAACCCGTCTTCTACACCATAAAAAAAGGCAAGGTGATTCTCCGCAAGGGCGACGAGGTCACTGAGGACGCGTTAAAACAGATCTTGATCATAAACCAGAATATCGAGGCCAAACCAAGCTGGCTGACAAACTTCCTCGGCACCTTTCTTCTGTTTGGCCTTCTCTTCTTGACCCTTTGGTACTATCTAAAATCACTGCTGTCCTACCAGGAAGCTCTGCGGAACTTCATCATGATGGGAATAATCCTCCTTCTGAGCCTCTTCTTTTACAAAATCTCGACCCTCCTCGCCAGCACCTTCAGCGACTACGCCAATTTCTCTCTCTTCACGTTTGAAGAAAGCTATTGGTATGCCATTCCCTTTCAATTCGGAGTCCTGATTTTTGCCTTCCTGACTACTCTTTCGGCAGCCCTCATTTTTGCTGTCATCAACAGCCTACTCGTCGGCTATCTATTCCAGACGAATTTTTTCCTGATGATCTTCTGCCTAATCGGAGGATTTGCCGCTATCTACGGCCTCAAATATTACGGGCGGCAGAAAAGAACCACTCCGTTCCGAGCGGGCTTGTTCGTGGTCGCTCCGGTCAATACGTTTGTCATCATCACCATCCACCTCATCCGGGTAAAAATGGGAGTTTTCGAACTGTTTACGAGTGAAATCCTGATGGGTATTTTGGGCGGAATCTTGAGTGCGGCCTTTGCCTTTGTTCTTATCCCCGTCTTCGAACACATCTTCGGTTTCGTGACCCAAACCAGACTGTTCGAACTCACGAATTCAGACCTGCCCGTTTTTAAGGAGATGGCCCTGGAGGCCCCGGGCTCGTACCACCATTCACTGATCGTAGCGGCTCTGGCTGAGAAGGCCGCGGAGGCAACCCGGCTCGATCCGATGCTGGTCAAAGCCGGGGCCATGTACCATGACATAGGAAAAACCAAAAGGCCCGAGTACTTTATCGAAAACAGAGCCCGCAACCCGGATATGCATAAAGATTTGAAGCCGAGCATGAGCACTCTGGTCATCATCAACCATGTTAAGGAAGGATTAGAACAAGCGAAAAAACTGAAACTCCCGAGGAAAATCAGAGAAATCATCGCTCAACATCACGGGACTTCCCTCGTCAGGTATTTTTTCCAAAAAGCTAAAGAAAAATACGATCCCGAGATGCAAAAAATCGGCGAGGAGAGTTATCGATATCCAGGGCCCAAACCCAAAAGCAAGGAAGCGGCTCTGATCATGCTGGCTGACGCCATCGAGGCAGCCTCCCGAAGCCTGACGTCTCACACAGAGGCCACCTTCAAGAAGGTCATCACGGATATTTTCAACAGCACTCTCGAAGACGGCCAACTGGATGAGTGCGATTACTCGCTCAAGGAACTGCGGGAGGTTGCAGCCTCATTCCTCAGCAGCCTGGAGACGATTTATCAGCGGAGAGTGGAATACCCGGGGTTCGACTTCGAGATGAAACGAATGAAAAAAACGGGAAAGAATAAAAACGCCGATGATAACAATAATAAACCAGCAGAAAAGATACTGGATAAACAGAAGAAAGTTTAAGTCACTGCTGCACAGGCTGGTCGAGCACTATGAGCTGGACGATCCTGAGATTTCGCTGGTCTTTGTGGGAACAAGGACGATCAAGAAATTGAATCGATTGTACTTAAAAAAAGACGCACCGACCGATGTTCTCAGCTTCCCGATGGGAGAGAAAGGGGCTGATGGGACGTTTTACCTAGGAGATATCGTCATTTCAGTCCCCCAGGCGTTCAAGCAATGCTTTCCCAAAGAACATGGCTTGGAGAGAGAATTAGAAATCTTGACTATCCACGGCTTTCTTCATCTCCTTGAGTACGAACATTTTAAGGGGATTGAAGAAGAAGAAGATAAAATCAGAAAACTTCTGAGTAAAGGCAACGATGGAAATTAGGTACGCCCTTTGGATTGGCTTTTGTGTCAGTTTTTTGGCCGCCTTTCTCTTATCCTTATTCCACATATCCCTAAGGTCCTTTTCCCGTATCTCACTCAGCCGCCTCCTCGAGGACAGAGAGAAAAGCTTTCGAGAAAAAATCCTCGACATCCACGACGAGCTTAAAATCGCCGTCGAGTACATGAGAATCTTCTTCATCGTGGCTTTCTTAGTCTATCTCTATCTTGTCTTTCCTCAATCACGATTCTGGCCGCTCTGGCTGTTTCTGGCTGTTTTTTTCATCTATCTGATCTTTTTTGATATTCTGCCGCGTTTGATCAACTCCTTCAATAAAGAGAAAGTCCTCGGGGCATTCTTGCCAGCCTACAACTTCCCTTATCTTCTGACGAGGCCTTTGTTTCTGTTGTTGAAGCGAAAACCTCAGGAAAAGGAGGAAGACCTCGACCACGAAGCTTCGGAAGATGAGATCCAGGCCTTTATCGACGAAGCTCAGGAGGAGGGCATCATCGAGGAGGAGGAAGGCGTTCTCCTCAGGAGTGTTGTTGAATTCGGAGACACCGTGGTGCGCGAAATCATGACCCCCCGTGTGGATATGATCTGCATCCGAAATAGTGCAAACATCCAGATGCTCAGAGATCTGGTCATCAAAGAAAAACACTCCCGAATCCCGGTCTACAAAGAGCGCGTGGACAATATCATGGGCATCATCATTGCCAAGGACCTTCTCGAGCTATCCGAGGATAAGCACAAAACAGCCTCGGTCGAATCCCTGATCCGGCCGGTCTACTTTGCCCCTGAATCCATGAAAGTAGCCAAGCTCCTCCAGGAATTCCAGAG
>CAYGBF010000077.1:0-3287 GCA_964348035.1 uncultured Eubacteriales bacterium
CGCTGGATGATCAAAAACTTTAAGTATGCGGTACTCGTCGTCTTCGTCATCGCGGCCATCATCACTCCCAGTCCGGATATCATCAACCAGAGTATCCTGGCCGTGCCCATGCTGGCTCTTTACGGATTGAGCATATTGATTTCTTATATCTTCGGAAAGAAGCGGGATAAAGAAAAAGAGGAATCTGAAGAAAACCTCTCGGGATAGGATGAGAATATCCATGATTCGGGCTTCTGGCTCCTGGCTGAGATTTTTTGGTTTTTCCGAAAGCGAAAGAGTGAAACCACACAGAGCCTCAGATCAGTTTAAATTTCCTTCAGGATGAAGCAAACAGTGAGATTGATCGGCCTGACAGGAACGAACGGTTCAGGAAAAGGAGAGGCTGCGGCCTATTTCCAGAAGAGAGGGTATGCCTACGTCTCTCTCTCCGATGTGATCCGCGATGCGCTCGAAAAAGATGGGCTCCCGGTGACCAGAGATAATTTGATCCACAGAGGAAATCAGATGCGGGAGACACAGGGAGCGGACGTGCTGGCCCGTCGGGTGATGCAGACGATCAACGGGAAGACGGTGGTGGACAGCATCCGGAATCCTCAAGAAGTCGAATACCTGAGAAGACAGGACGATTTCATCCTGCTGGCCATCGACGCTCCAGTCGAAATGAGGTTCGAACGAACCAAAGCCAGAGGGAGAGAGGAGTCTGCCTCCACTCTCCAGGAATTCATCGCCAAGGAAGCCGAGGAAATGACCGACCGCCAGACAAGACAGCAGCTGAGCAACTGCATCAAGCTGGCAGATTTCAAGATAGAGAACGACGGTACCCTGGAAGACCTGTACCATAAATTGGAGAAATTCGTATGACTCAAGACAGAACATCCAAGGACGAGTATTACCTTAATATCGCCAAAGAGGTGGCTTTGCGAAGCACCTGCTTCCGCCGGTCCATCGGGGCCATCATCATCCGGGACGATCAGATCATATCCACAGGGTATGTGGGAGCGCCCCGGAAAACGAAAGACAGCTTCGAACACGGCTCTTGTTTACGAGACAAACTGAACATCCCTCACGGACAGCGGTACGAACTCTGCCGGAGCGTCCATGCCGAACAGAACGCCATCATCAACGCCGCTCGCGCTGGCGTCAGCCTCCTCGGTGGGGACATGTACATTTACGGCAGTATCTATGAAGACAAAACGCCGGTCAACGCGTTTCCCTGCTTTATCTGTAAAAAGATGATCATCAATGCCGGTCTCGACCGAATCGTCTGCTCGACAGAGGATGGGAAGATGAAAGTCTTCAAGGTGGCAGACTGGATAAAGGACTGGCAGGTCGGGGATATTGTCGACGATAAGAGTCAATACGGATAGTCTAGAGCCAGTCTTGATGAGAGAAAACCGACAAAACTCAAGCCTGGAGATCGAGCTCCTTATAAGCCCGGACTGACATATTTCTGACCAAAGAGGTTTCGACATGACTTCACAAAGAAATTTAAAAAAAAGATTCTTCCTACTCTTCCTGTTCACCCTGGCCTGGGTATTTTACCTTCTCCCTTCCTTCTCTCAAGAGCCCCAGACGACTCCTAAAGAGAAGCTCAACCTACTCGACCTTCTCGGGATCGTCCCGTCAGCCGAATCCGTAGATTACATACAGGATAAGACTCAGTTCCAGCTCCACACCCTCCTGACGGAACAGAGGCATCGCAAGACCTGGAACCTGAGTGAACGAATCCAGAAGGACTACGAAAGCGGCCTTCGCATGCTTTTTTCGGTGGATGAGGATATCGTGGACCGGTTGACAGAATTAGCCCAGGAAGAAGATCTTTTCGAGATGGCAATCAAGTCCATCCAGGACGCCCTCCTCTATGGCCATAAAATATACGTGTACGGATGCGGAGCCACAGGCCGACTGGCCAAACAGATGGAGAGCACTTTCTGGCGTCCCTTCTGGAAGGACGTTAAGGACAGGCCGAAGATATGGCCAAAGGTAGGGCCTCGACTCGGAGGAGACATCGAAGACCGGCTTATCGGGGAGATGACCGGGGCTGACCGGGCGCTGATCAGCTCTCTCGAGGGATTCGAAGACCTGCAGCTCATCGGACGCCTCCAGCTCGAGGATAGAGGCGTCAAGAAGGGCGATGTCGTCATCTGTGTTACCGAAGGAGGCGAAACCTCTTCTGTCATCGGTACGATTCTGGCTGCCCTTGACCAGTGGAAAAACGAGAGGGGATACAGTCCGGAGAGAAGCCGGAAGAACCTGTTTTTTGTCTACAACAACCCGGATGAAAGGCTTCTCCCGTTCGAGCGGAGCCGTAAGGTGCTTGAAGAACCGGGTATTACAAAAATCAACCTGACGACAGGTCCTCAGGCCATAACCGGCTCGACACGGATGCAGGCCACGACCATCGAAACGTTTGTTATAGGCCACGTTCTCCAAGCTGCCCTGGATCGGACGCTGCGGCAGATTCTATCGAAGAAAGACATGTCAAGGTTGGGGTTTAGAAAGCCGATCAGGCTTCGAAAAAAACTCGGACATTTTGGCTCTATCCTGAATCAGATAAAGGACACTATTCCCGATATCGCCGAATTCACCAGGATGGAGGCAGAGACCTACGAGGCAGGACATTTCTCCACCTACTTCGCTCAAAAAGGATTGATCACCATCTTCATCGACAGCACAGAACGAAGCCCCACCTTCCGTCTCTATCCTCTGGATACTGTCAAGGAAGAAAGCCGAAAATCTTGGATCCAAGTCTGGACGCCAGCCCCTAACCTCCAACAGGCTTGGCAGGCCTTCCTCGGAAGGCCTTTTAGAGGGCTCAGCTCTGATTTCTACAAAATTCCGTTCGAGGTGAACATCGAGGATCCTTATCTTCAGAGAGCTGCATTGGAGAGTCTGAAAAAGGCAGGAGACAGCCAACAGTTTCTGTATGACTTTTCGTTCTCTCCTTCGAACATAAAGACCCGCTCTCCTGGCTCCGGCGATATCGGTGTCCTCGTTCTCCTTACTCCGGAGGAAGAAGAATTGAAAAATCCTGGTTCACCGTTCAGGAGGTTCATCGATCTATGTCAGAAGAAAGGGAGTAAGCTGTCTCTTGTCTTCATCACAGAAAAGTCGCGGAAAGACATCCAGAAAATCCTCAAAAAAATCCCTGGGTTTAACGTCAGAGACAAAAACACGGTCGTGGTGGTTCGGATTAAAGATGAAAACGATCCCTTTCGTGTCGATCAACAGATCGCTCTTAAGGTGCTCCTTAACGCTCATTCCACCGGAGTCATGGCCCGTCTGGG
>CAYGBF010000078.1:0-2586 GCA_964348035.1 uncultured Eubacteriales bacterium
GTCCGGACTTTTTTGTCGATGAGTATGTGACTCTGTACCACCCGAGGGAACAGTTTGCTCAGATGTTCAGCTCCTGCTTCTTGATGCCCAGAGATAAAGTGAAAGAGATTGTCGAGAAAGACCTCGGGAAATCCCGGTTAGACTTCGATGATGTACTCTACCTGAAAAGATATTTTGGTGTCCACCCTTTGGACATGTTGAACACCCTGAAAGAAATGGACTATATTTCTCCAACCCGGTGGAAAGAGTATTTGAATCTGGATTCTGATGGGAGGGAGAAAGTCCTGTTTGGTCGTTTGGACGGCAAAGTCTCTAAGATTGGGAAAAAAGCAAGGGCGGTCGTTTCGGAAAGGTTTTTTCACCTGGCTTTGGATGCCTACAGGAAGAGAAAAATCAACAAGCAGATGATGGCCAAGCTGCTCCGTCTGTCCACAACAGCTATCGAATCCATCACCAAGAAATAACCCATTCCATAAAACACACGAATTAGGGGACAGCGGTGATGCCGCTGTCCCCTTATCTATGTTAAACTAATAATTCATGAAAATGAGTGATTTCGAAGCCCCTGTCAAAAGCCTGCTTTTCGTCTGTTACGGGAACACCTGCCGCAGTCCCATGGCCGAGGGCCTGGCCAAAAAACTGCTGCCCGAAGATGTCGATGTCGAAAGCGCCGGGCTGTCGCCCGTGTTCGAGGGGGCGGCCGAGGGCACCGTCGAGATCATGAAGGATCTGTACGGCGTGGACGTTTCCGCTCACCGGACAAGAGGCCTAGCCGAGGCGGACCTAGGGCGCTTCGATTATATCATCGTCCTCGATGCGGGAGTTCATGAGCTGCTTAGGTATCGATACCCCAGACTCTTGGATCGAATGATTCTATGGGACATACCCGATCCGTTCGACAAGGATTGGGAGGTCTACAAAAGAACTGCCGAAAAGATTCGTCAGCTTATCCAGAAAAAACTCGTCCCCCTGTATGAAGGATAGAGATGATCGAAGACAGAGTCAGTAACTTCAATGAACTCCGTCCCACCAAGAAAGGTCCCGTGGCTTACTGGATGAGTCGTGATCAGAGGAGCCGGGATAACTGGGCCCTCCTGTATGCCCAACAGATAGCCCTCGACTACAAAGTTCCGTTGGTTGTTTTTTTCTGTCTTGTCTCTGAGTTCCTCGGGGCCACAATCCGGCAGTACCGGTTCATGTTGGAGGGATTGAAACAGGTCGAGAGACGGCTGCAGGATAAGAAAATTCCGTTTATCCTTCTCCAAGGAAATCCTGAAGTGAAGATTCCTGAGTTCGTCGAGGATTATCAAGTTTCGGCCCTCGTCACAGATTTCGATCCCCTCAGGATAAAGAAATCGTGGAAAAGAAAGCTCAACAGGAAGATCAGCCTCCCTTTCTGTGAAGTCGATGCTCACAACATCATCCCTTGCTGGGTCGCATCGCCCAAGCAGGAATACGGCGCCTACACAATACGGAGCAAAATCAAAAAGCTCCTGCCCCGATTCTTGAGTGAATACCCGAGATTAAAGACACAGACAGCCAAGATAAAAATGCCGGCTAATGACTGGAAGGCCATCGAGGAAAGCCTAAGCGTCGACTCCTCTGTTACTGTAGTCGAATGGATCAAGCCTGGAGAGGAGGAGGCGCTGAAGATGATGAGGCATTTTATGAGTCAGAAATTATCCCTCTATCCAGAGGACAGGAATGATCCCACCAAAGACGGTGTGTCCAACCTTTCTCCATACCTTCATTTCGGGCAGGTATCCTCGCAGAGGATTGCCCTGGAAGTCAAAAAATCTACCAGAAAAGGCGGCGCCTATCTCGAAGAACTCATCATCCGGAAGGAATTGGCCGACAACTATTGTTTTTACAATGAGCATTATGACACTTTCCAGGGCTTTCCCGATTGGGCCAAAAAAACCCTGGATGAACACCGCCGTGTCCCACGCCCTTATCTGTACAGCCGGAAACAGCTGGAGATGGCCGAGACACACGATGACCTGTGGAACGCGGCCCAAATGGAAATGGTTAAGAGGGGGAAAATGCACGGCTACATGAGGATGTACTGGGCCAAAAAGATTTTAGAATGGACTCCGAGTCCGGAGAAAGCCCAGAAGATCGCGATCGACCTCAACGATAAATACGAGCTGGACGGTCGTGACCCGAACGGCTACACGGGTGTGGCGTGGAGCATAGGTGGAGTTCATGACCGAGCCTGGCCGGAGCGCCCTGTTTTCGGCAAGGTTCGATTCATGAGCTACAACGGATGCAGGTCAAAATTCGATGTCCCCGGTTATATCGAGAAGATCAATAAGCTTCAGTTTAAATCTGGATAGTGACATCATCGATCGAGGAGGGAGGCGTGATAAAAATCACTTGCCTCTCCGGACGTGTTTTTATACCATTCTGGATTCAGGCCGCTTTGATCTGCGGCTTATTAGAATTCACTCTGAGAGGGTATGATGCAGGAAAGAACTCCTTTCCCAAGAGTGTTTTGGGTTGCCAACTCTATCGAGATCCTGGAACGATTTTCTTACTACGGTATCTACATGGGTTTCGGGATTTACATGAATTACCTCGGTTATA
>CAYGBF010000079.1:0-7106 GCA_964348035.1 uncultured Eubacteriales bacterium
ACAGCTGCCATCCTCTGGGCCATGTACATCGCCGTCGCGGAAAAGCAGGGGTTTTCGCCAAAAGTGATCTCGGGCACCACTCAAAACGATATCCTCAAAGAATACATCGCTCAGAAAGAGTTCATCTACCCCCCCGCACCCTCGATGAAGCTGATCGTCGACACCTTCGAGTTCGGCGCCAAAGAAGTCCCGCGCTGGAACACGATTTCCATCTCTGGCTATCACATCCGAGAGGCTGGAGCGACGGCTGCTCAGGAGCTTGCTTTCACTCTGCGGGACGGGATTGAATACGTGGAGTGGGCCTTGGAAAGGGGGCTCGACATCGATGAGTTTGCTCCCCGTCTTTCCTTTTTTTTCAACGCCCACAATGATTTTTTTGAGGAAATTGCCAAATTCCGGGCTGCTAGAAAGATCTGGGCTGAAATCATGCGACACAGATTCCACGCCAATAATCCAAGAACATGGTGGTTGAGATTCCACACTCAAACCTCGGGGGTTTCGTTGATGGCCCAACAACCATACAACAATATCATTAGAGTAGCCATCCAAGCTCTCTCTGCCGTTTTAGGGGGAACCCAATCCCTCCACACCAATTCCTTGGATGAAACATATGCCCTTCCTTCCGAGGAGGCGGTCACCATCGCCCTAAGAACACAGCAGATTATCGCTCATGAAAGCGGAGTAGCTAACTCGATCGATCCGTTGGGAGGCTCTTATCAGGTAGAAAAAATGACTCAAGAAATGGAGGATGAGGCAAAGGGCTACTTCAAAAAAATTGATGACATGGGCGGGATGGTTAAAGCCATAGAATTAGGGTTTCCTCAGAGGGAGATCAGCGACAGTGCTTATACATACCAGAAATCCGTAGAGGAGAAGAAAAAGATCATCGTCGGTGTGAATGCCTTCCAGCAGGAGCACGAGCCGATTCCCACTCTTGAGATAGATGAGAGTGTCGCCAGACAACAGCTGACTCGATTGAAAGAGATAAAAAAAAGCAGGAATACTACCCTTGTCAAGAAGAACCTGATGGATTTAAAAAAAGCCGCTGTCAATGAAGAAAACCTTATGCCTCACATCCTGAAGGCCGTGAAAAGTTATGCGACTCTAGGAGAAATCGTGGACTCCCTCAAAGAGATCTACGGCGTCTACCAGGAGCCGACGACATATTAAGTGTGGAGAAGGTCCACAGACACTGGGCAGACATCAATGGAAATACAAGCCGGAAAAAGAGTCCCCAACTCAGTACAGAATGCGTCTGACCTCGTCAGAATGGTCGAACACACCATTTTTGGAGGAAGCTATGGCTGAAAAAAAGATCAGAATCCTGATGGCCAAACCGGGCTTAGATGGTCATGACCGGGGGGTAAAGGTGATCTGCCGCGCCCTCAGGGATGCGGGATTTGAAGTCATCTACACCGGTTTGAGACGCACACCAGAGGAAATCGTCAGCGCCAGTATTCAGGAGGATGTGAATGTGCTCGGCTTGAGCATCCTGTCAGGAGCCCATAACGTGCTCTTCCCAAAAATCATGGACATGCTCAAGGGAAGGGGAGCAGAAGAGATAAAGGTTATCGCAGGAGGCATCATTCCTGATAAAGACATCCCCGATCTCAAAAAAATCGGCATCTCAGAAATCTTCTTGCCGGGTACGTCTACTCAGGATATCGTGGATTGGATCAAGGCTAACGTCTGAACAGATTGAGCGGTATAAAAATACAAATAGCTTGACATTATTTTTTTTATTGTGATAATCAAGGAAAAAGACTGATGCAGAATAAGTTCCTGTCCATCATCATCGTTCCTCATCGAAGAGGAAAAGCGAAAACGATTTCCCTCTCGAAAAAATCCCTAAAAGTGCTCAGCGGGATCGGTATTTGTCTGCTTCTCACATTTATCGTCTTCCTTGTCGACTATTTCACGATGAACGTCACCAGGACAAAATATAAGGAACTCGTCCAGGATAACCTCCAAAAAGAAAACACCCTCGCTCAGTATAAAGCCACGATTACAGATCTCGAGACCACGATCGAACACTTTGAAAACTACGCTAAAAAGCTCAACATCATGGCCGGACTCAAATCGCCAGAAATCTTGAAAGAATTCGGGATCGGCAGTGGAACGAGCAACGGCCAAGAACCGAGCACTGTGGTTCCGACCCAAAAGATAAGTCCACGCAGTTTGGAAGTCGTGAACCAGAAGGCGGAAGGAGTCGAGAAGAATCTGAATGCGTTAGTTCATTTCTTCGAGGATCAATCGCACAGACTGGCCGGAACGCCGAGTATTTCACCTACAAAGGGATACTGGGTGTCAGCATACGGTTGGCGAGATGACCCCTACACCGGAAAAAGAACCTTCCACAAAGGTGTCGACATCGCCACCTACTTCGGAAACCCGGTCGTGGCCACAGCCGATGGGGTGGTCATCCAAACCAAGAAGGACAAGATCGGGGGGAATACGATCAAAATCACTCATTTCGGGGGCTACACGACAGTCTACTGCCATATGAGCAAATTCCTGGTTCGGCCCGGTCAAAAAGTCAAGAGAGGGGAGACGATCGGGCTGATCGGAAAGACTGGCAAAGCGTTAGGTTGGCATGTTCATTATGAAGTAAGACGCAACGGGAAATCGTTAAATCCATACCACTACATTCTGGACAAATAATCCCTCACCTGAATCTCGATTTATCAACCAAACACGTCTATAGGTTTGATATGTGCGCCCAGGGAAAAGGCATAGGCACTCATCGGCCTTTTCCCCTGTGGTTGGAGGTCTTGGATCAACAACACACTCCTCTTTCCACAGCAGACTTCGATGCCCTCTTTCTCGATACTCAAGACTGTGCCAGGAACGCACGAGGAGCCTGGAACCGTGTTCGATGGTTTGGCCTTGAGGATTTTCACCCTTTTTTCCCCAAGATGGGTGTAAGAAGTGGGCCAAGGTTGGAAGGCCCAGATCTGTCGCTCTAACTCCTGAGCTTCCTTCTGCCAGTTAATCCGGCCGTCCTCTTTTGTCAACCGGGGAGCGTAAGTTGCCCGGGAATGGTCCTGAGGCCAGGGGGTCATCCCTTCGATGTTCTCGACTGTTTTGACCAGAAGGTCGGAGCCGGCCTGGGACAACCGAGTCTCGAGCTCGCCGGCTGTCTCCTCGGGAAATATATCGATTTCCTGTTGAACCAAGATATCTCCCTCGTCCATCTTTTCATTCAGTTTGAAAATCGTCAGGCCCGTTTTCTCTTCTCCCTTAAGGATGGTCCATTGGACAGGCGAGGCTCCTCTGTATTTTGGAAGAAGAGAGAAGTGAACATTGATCGAATCAAACCTGGGAAGATAGATGATCGAAGCCGGTATGATCTGGCCGTAAGCAACGACAACGATCAGGTCCGGGGCTATTCCTTGTATCCTTTCGAGGGCCTCAGGATCCTTCCTGATCCGTTCTGGTTCGTAGGTTGGAAGCCCATGCTCTTGAGCAAAAGACTTGACAGCCGATGGAGTAAATCGTCGTCCCCGACCCGAGGGCCTATCAGGCTGAGTGATCACTAATCCGATGTCGTGTCCGGCCTCCAGTAGTATCTCGAGAGAGGGAAGGGCAACGGGAGGGCTTCCGAAGAAGACGATTCTCATCAATGCAGGCTCTAATCCAAACTTTTTTTATACTTTTTCTTGATCAGACTTCTCTTGAGCGGCGAGAGATGCTCTATAAACAGCTTACCGTTTATGTGATCAACCTCATGGCATAAAACTCTGGCCAGCAATCCCTCGGCCTCGATTTTTCTTTCTTTTCCGTCGAGGTCAATTCCTTGAAGAAGAACACGATTCGGTCTGACGACCTTTTCTTGAACTTCAGGAACGGAGAGACATCCTTCCTCTTCGCATTGTTCTCCTTCTTGGCTGAGGATCTTAGGATTGATGAGCACCATCAGGTCTTGCTCATTTTCTCCGACGGAAAGATCGACAGTGATCAGGCGGAGACTCTGGTTGACTTGAGGGGCGGCTAAGCCAATGCCTGGAGCGGCATGCATCGTGAAGATCATGTCTTGGGCCAGCTTCTTGATTTCTTGATCTATGTCCTGGATTTCGTCAGCCACCCTGTTGAGAACAGGATTTCCGTATTTAATGATTTCGAGTAATGTCATCTCGTTCATTCTGTTGTCATACAGATTGAAATACTATTGTAATGGAATTTATTGGTGAGTTCAATTCACTGTGGACAAAGCATAGAATTTTCTGCTGACACGACTCGTATTTTTACAGACGAAGAACAATTCTCCTGTTAACTAGAGTCCTTTATAATAGATAAACCGATTCTTCTCGAGGTTCTGGAGAAAGAGCGTCAACCGATCAAGAAGAGGCTCCACATTCTCGCCGAATTCCCGGCTCATGCTCTCGGCCAGTTCTTTCACGGTCCGGCTCCCATCACATCGTTCCCAGACGAAGCTTCCGATCGAATCGAGCTTTATTTTGTAATGAGGTTTTTTTAAGCGAGGAAGAAGATGCTTGACGAAAAACGGATGCCGAAACTTGGGCTTGAGCAGAACAACGAACCCCTCTTGGTCTTTCTCCCAGGAAATGGTTCGGACGGGGACGAGTTCGAGGAGATTGATCGTCTGTCTCTTAGAGTCTCTCCTTTTCACAGTCTATGAGATTACCAGCTCTTACCTTCTTCTTCTGGAGGTGAAGATCCGTATTCACCCGCAGCGACCATCTTCTTATAAGGGAAATAGACCAGGATAAATCCCAGGACGAAGAAGATCACCAAGCCGAGCCAGGCACTGTTCCAGATTTCTGGCAGGTTGATCTCAGCCCCTTCGATACCCGCCGTGATGATGCCCGTGATGGCCTGACCAGCGATCAGGCCTGAGGCTAAGAGAAGGCCGATATTTTCTACGATCTCTCTTCCCTTGTTTGTCGGACTCTTGTTTTTCACCCGACTATCGAGGAACCACTTGACGACCCCGCCGAAGAAGATACAGGCTGTGGCCCGAAAAGGCAGGTACATCCCGACAGCGATGATCATCGGAGAAGGGGACCCGATCAGGATCAGACCTACTCCCAAAAGCATCCCGGCGATAACGAGCGGCCAAGCCATTTCACCACCGACGATACCTTGGGACATCATGGCCATCAGGTTGGCTTGGGGCGCCGGCAGGGCATCGCTCCCGATGACCTTTGTGTTGTGAAGAAGCTGCAGCGAAAACGTCAAAGTCAAAGCGGCTGCCACCACACCGACCATGCCTCCGATCTGCATCCGCCAGGGGGTTCCCCCGAGAATATGACCAACCTTCCAGTCCTGGATCATATCCCCAGCCACTCCAGCCACGCAGCAGACAATCGCCGCCACTCCTAGAACGGCGGCAATTCCTGAAGACCCTCTCTGCCCCATGATCACCATCATCAAGGCCGCGATCAGCAGTGTAGTCAAAGTCAGTCCAGATATCGGATTGGAGGAGGAGCCGATAATCCCGACGAGGTAGCCAGCGACCGCGGCAAAAAGAAGCCCCATGATGATCATTACTACGGCCGACACCAAAGAAGAGCCTATGTTTTTAGTGAATACATTATACAGAAACACCATCGGGATAATCAGAGCGATGATAGCGATGATGATGGAGGGAAAAGGTAAGTCTTTATCTGTCCGAATCGTTTGTGTTTCACCTCCAGCCTGGGCTCTTTTAACGTCCTGGAAAGAACGCCCGATCCCGGTGACCAGGCTCTTCCGCATCTTAAACAGGGTGAAGAAGGCTCCGACAAGCATGGCTCCGACAGCTACGGGCTTTATCTGAGAGTTATAAGCCGAAACAGCCATTTGCGTCCAGTTGCCGTCGAACTTGTCCACGATGGTGCCCAGATCCCCGCTGATGAACAGGAGGATGGGCATCAGGAACAGCCAGCCGAGAACTCCGCCGGAAAAGGTGAGGGCAGCCAACTTGGGCCCGATGATGTACCCAACTCCGGTCATGGCTGCGTTGGCAGCGGGAGATTCGACGAACATCCGGCCTTCAATCGTACCCGACTTGGTCACTTCAACATTATCACTGTCGAGATAGGTTATACGAGAGAGACCAGGAATCTTAAAAACTGTGTTCGTGTACGGTTTTATGAGCCGAATCCCACTGCTGCTGGTAAAAAATTCTATAAAGCCCCCTAAACCCATGGCCCAGAACATGTAGGCTGCGTTCGAACCTCCTTTCTGCCCCGTCTTCACCATCTCGGCACAGGCCACACTTTCTGGAAACGGGAGTTCAGCATCCTCGACGAGGGTCCGTCTGACAAGGATGATCAAGAGTACACCGAGTATCCCTCCGACGAGCATCAGCAGAGAGGATTTGAAGAGGTCAAACTCCTCCCAGATTGGGGGTCTGGTCAGCAAAAAGGCTGGTATCGTAAAGATAGCACCGGCGGCCAGCGCTTCTCCGACAGCCCCTGTGGTTCTGGCCAGGTTCTCCTCGAGTATCGTTCCTTTCAGGGGACGAAGAACAGCCATGGCGATGACGGCCGCTGGGAACGTCGCGGCCACAGTCATCCCGACGAGAAGACCCAAATAGGCGTTTGCCGCTCCTAATATGATGGCCATGATGATTCCCAACAGGATGGCCTTGAACGAAATTTCTTTCATGGATTGTTCTGGAGGGACGTAAGGTTTATAATCCATCGCAGCCTCCTCTTCTTGAGTTTAATTTCTCTGAAATATATCGTTCTCGATAGTAAAAAGTCAAGAAAAAATAAACCGGGGACGCTTATGACAGAAGGTTGAGCTTGGAGTTCACTTTTTGTCCTGGTCAAGATTTGGTCCTTATCCTATCCTTCACTCGATAACTCCTCCTTTCTATTCGTAGGTGATGGACGTCTCTTGTGGGTATTTTTTATTTGCCTGGCAAAAAAAAATGTGATACATATAAAGAACAGAGGATAATAAAGATACGATGAGTTTGCTACGGTGGATTAGAGAAAGCCTTTTTTGTGATCTCGCCGTCGATCTCGGCACAGCCAACACCCTCGTTTACCTGAAAGGAAAAGGCATCATCGTTCAGGAACCATCGATTGTTGTCGTGAACCGTGCCAACGGAAAACCAGAAGCCGTCGGGAAAAGAGCCAAAGATATGCTGGGAA
>CAYGBF010000080.1:0-2110 GCA_964348035.1 uncultured Eubacteriales bacterium
AATCCACTCTGGCCATTCCCGAACAGTCGATGGCCTTAAACGCTTCGACAGCAATCCGCTGGACATCATCGGCGATGGCTTGGGGAAGTTTGGCGGGGATGACGAAAGAGGTTTTTCCGTCTTGGTATTTGTCTCTGTAATCATAGAATTCTCGAAAAGGGATGAGCTCACCGGGTAGGGAAGCCCGAGGATCGTCATTGCCCAGGACGCTGCACTCCAGTTCGCGACCCTGGATGCCCTCCTCAACCAGGATTTTTCTGTCATACAGGAAGGCTTCTTCGATGGCTTGGCGGGACTGAGCCAGGTCTTTGACCTTCGTGATCCCCACACTCGAACCGAGGTTAGCCGGTTTGACGAAGAAAGGTGTCTGGAAGGTGTCCTGTATTCTGGAGAGAAGGACCTGATGGTCTTTTTCCCAATCTGACTCCAGGAGGATAAGATGCTCGGGGACCGGGAGATTCTTGAGGCTGAAGAGTGTTTTGGCCACGGCTTTATCCATGCCCACGGCCGAAGCCAGGACTGCAGCCCCGACATACGGGACATCGGCCATCTCGAAAAGACCCTGGATCGTCCCGTCTTCACCGCACGGACCGTGGAGAACAGGAAAATAGATATCCGCCTCCGTATCTTCGGTGAGGGAATTCTTTTTCCAGGGGAGGAAGGGAGAGAATTGTCCCCGGTTCAGAGACTGGGGAGGAAGAAGGGGAGAGTCGACAACCCGCCATCGGCCTTGCTTATTGATGAAAATGGAGATGACATCGTATTTTTTTTTGTCCAGGTTTTTGTGGATGGCGGACGACGAGACAAGGGAGACTTCGTGTTCGGCAGAGCTTCCCCCGAAGAGCAGTCCGATTCTCGTTTTTTTCGTGTTCAACGTCCGGAGAATTATTGTAAAAGATTAAAAATCCGTTGTCCAATCATGAACGGCGGGCGTCAGTCGGAAGACGAGGATTAGAGAGAATCCTTATAGCTTTGACTCGGGGTGAATTTGATCCTCTTTTTTTGGGGGATAAAGATTGTTTCACCCGTCAGAGGGTTTCTTCCCTTCCGAGCCTTACTGCTTTTGACCTCGAAACTCCCGAACCCAGAAAGGGTGACTCTTTTCCCCATTCTCAGAGACTTCTTGATCGTCTCCATCATCGTTTTGAAGGCCTTGTCAGCCTGAAGGTAAGTGATCCCCGCATCCTTAGACATCTTGGTCAAGATTTCCTTTTTGGCCACTTTGAACCTCCTGATGTGTTCCCCCATGTTAGGGAGATGATCTGAGGATGTCAAGGAAAATGAACCCAATAATGCACTATTGACAGGCAGAAATGCGACTAATATAATAGGGTCAAATTTCAGTGAGGAAAATCAAGATAACAAGAGGTGCAAAAGTGAAACATTCTGGTTACGAAAAATTTGGTCGAATCCTTCTACCCCTAGTGGTCGTCCTTTTGGTCTTTTCTGCTGGGGATAGCCTTCAATCTCAGGAACAAAAACAAGAACACCAAATAGAGAAAGCAAAAATATTCCAGGAAATCTATCCGATTGTTTCCGAATCTGATCTGTACTGCTCTTTTCTGATTGTCGAAGACGAGAATTTGGATTTAAAAATTATCGGCGGTGAACGGGAATATGAAAGAGTGCTTTTTAACGAAGCCGATACGGTCTATGTCGATAAAGGTCAAAAAGACGGACTTCAGGAAGGGATGCTATTCCTGATCCTAGAAGTCGGGCCCAAGATCAAGGATTTTGGACACGTCGCCTTCAAGCGTGGAAAGGCGAGTATCCTTGCCTTAGAGGAGAGCAAAGGATCTGCCAAAATAGAAAAGACCTGCGGCGAGGTGAGGATCGGCCATTTTCTGATTCCTTTCGAAGAGAAAGAAGGGCTTCTCGGGAAGGACTTGGGCTATGACGTGCCTCCCGCAGTTGCGGAGGGGGCGCAAGGCAGTATTGTTTATCTGCTGAGGGACTACAACCAAATAGGAAGCGGAGGCTGGGCTCTCATCAACCTGGGTGAAGAAGATGGGTTATATTTTGGCCAGCAGTTGATTATCTACAGGGTCGTCAAGGAAGGAGCTCCCATCCAGGTTTTAGGCAATTTGGTAGTCATCGACGTCCAAAAGCG
>CAYGBF010000081.1:0-4610 GCA_964348035.1 uncultured Eubacteriales bacterium
TTTTAGCCTAAGCAACACAAGATAGGCGAAGAGGATGAGAAAGTTTATCGTGATCACGGACCAGGACATGAACACAGCATAGGCCTCTCTGCCCATGAGATCGTACAAAGACAAGGCAATAACAGCCAGGTTGAAAACGAGAAATCCTCTGCCCAAGGGAGGATAATCCCCAAAATGGTTAAGGACAATCAGTACACCCAGGAAAGACATCAGGAGGGTATAATCCCAGCCCAAGGGAGAAAGGAGCGGGATGAGGATGAGAAGAAGGGCACTCTCTAAGACCATGGACTCTTGTTTGTTTTTCCCCTTTAAAATGAGTAACAGGAGCAGGCTGGAGAGGCCGATGACGGCGGCGATGAATACAGAATAGGAAACGGTTTGGCTTCCTGTCCATTTCATCAGACACCCGAGAAGGGAGATGTTGTCCTGGGAATCCAAGAGATGAGGTGTCGATCGAGAGAGTGTGATCACCCATTCCTGCAGCACCTGGATGTTCCCCCTGAATCCATAGAATAGGGTGGGGATAAACAGGGAAAGGAGCAGAAAAGCCCATCCCCAGATCAATAATGACCACTTCTTTCGAACGATAAAATAGGGGAAAAAGATCAAGGCGTAGGGTTTGAGAGCGGTGGCCATGCCCCAGAGAAGTCCAGCCCAAATCATGGACTTTGAAGCCTGTTCCGAACGGCCTCCCTGAATCATCGACCAAATCATGAAGAGAAGGAGCATATTTATGAACGCATTGATCTGGCCCAGCTGTAACTCCCGCAAGAAGTACCGGCCGACTACCAGCAGAGCGAGAAGTGTGAGCCATGGCCTGTTCTGGACTTGAACCAGACGTCGTGACAGATAGACAATAAGAGATATCGAGAATAAGATCAGGAAGAACCAGAAGCCCTTAGCCGCAGAAAGGGAAAGTGAAGACAACGGTAGGTAAATCAGAGCCGAAAAAGGTGAATATTTGAACTGGTAGTGTTCGTCCTCGACTCGATAAAGGGTTTCCCCCAGGCTGAGCCTCTGGCCGGCCCTGTAGTTGACTTCGAAATCGACCATTTCCTCCTGGACTTTGAGGAGGAAAAGACATAAGAATGCGAGGAATCCCAGGAGAAGGAAGAATGATGTTTTTAAGCGGTGGTCCGTCACTCGTTCAAGCTACTCAAGCCGAAGTTATTTGTCAATCCATATTTCGGTGATGTGAGCATCCTTATTTCCGTAATACGAGAACACATGGAGCATGGAATTTGACAGAGTTCCGTTTAACGTGTACATTTGTTCCTGCGGAACATGATATGAGGAGGAGTCAGACATGAAAACAAAAATCATCATCATGACCGTGTTCATCCTGTGTTGGCTACCGTCCGCATGGCTGATGGCTCAAGCCGAGGATACCCAGGCCATTCTTGATCTGTACAGCCGGGGAGTGATTTCCTTCATGACTTACGGTGAGGATAAAGTCGAGATCGCAGGAGGAACGGGATTCCTTTATGGTCCAAATATCATGGTCACGGCCTATCATCTGGTGAGTGAGATCGCGTCGGCAGAGGGGAGGGATCATCGAGGGAAGAAGGTTAAGGTGGAAGGCATTATTGCCGTCAATAGAGATTTCGACCTCGCCCTGTTGAAGGTAAAGTCCAAAGAGATGGTGATGAAATTAGGAAATTCAGATACCCTGGAGTCAGGAAAGAAGGTCTTCACGATTGGTGCCAACGAGAACGGCGAGATTATCACTGTGGAGGGGGCTGTCAAAGATTTTCTCGCCCTGTCGTCAACGCAGAGAGTGGTCACCTCCTCTTTGGATATCCCGAATTCATTTTGCGGGGCTCCACTCCTGGATAGTGAGGGGAAGGTATTAGGAGTCATCGTCTTTCTCGATCGGAGATCAAGGTTCATCGTTCCTGGGAATAATCTCAAGTCCTTATCCAAAACAGCTAAGTCCACCAAGTTTAAAGACTGGAAGTACGAAGATTATTTCTCTACCCTGGAAGGCGCCATGCTGGCCGGCCGTGTTTATGCCAAGTTGGATGAGACAACCAAAGCCGGTAAGTTTTTGACCAAGGTGACCGAACTCGACCCGACCAACATCGAAGCCTTCGATCTACTATCCACTGTCTACACCGAAGCGAGGAATTTTTCCGCGGCTATTCCCATGTATAAAAAAGTCATCGAATTGGACGAGAGCCGGGACAAGGCCCATTATGGTCTGGGATATGTCAATCTCATGATGCGGAAGTTCGAAGAAGCCATTCCGTCTCTCCAGAAATCGGTCGAGCTCAATCCTGAAAACAAAGAGGCCTACTACAATATCGGAGCTGCCTACGAGGAACTTGAGGATTTTGCCAAAGCCGCAGATGCCTACCAGAGATACGTGGACGCCGACCCAGATGATCCCGGAAATGGATATGTCCGACTTGGTCTATGCGGGATGAAGCTGGAAGATTATGAGAGAGCGGTCGGAGCTTTCCTGAAGGCAAAAGACTTCTATCCTCAAGATATCAAGACGAATTTCAACCTGGCTCAGGCTTACCAGAAAGCCGGTCAATTAGAGAACGCCGAGGCAGCCTACACCAACCTAGCTGAACTCAATCCCGAAGATGCCAACATCTATTACAGCACGATTCTCCGGATGTATGATCAAGCTGGGATAGCCGAGAAGGCTATCGAAGCGGCTCGGAAACTTATCGAACTGGACCCGAACAGTGAACTCAATGTCTATAATCTAGGTCTGATGTTCATGAAGCTGCAAAGGTATGATGAGGCTATCCAGACTTTCCAGGAAGTGTTAGAGATTAGACCTGGGTTTGACCGGGCTTTTTTCAACATCGGAGTCTGCTATTCCCAGCAGAAGAAATACACAGAGTCTATCGAGGCCTTCGAAAAATTTGTCGAGTTGTCACCCGACAACGCCGACGGCTGGCATTACATCGGCATGGGGTACATGCTCCAGAAGAAGTTTTCTAACGCTGTCGAGCCCCTTCAAAAGGCTGTGGAGCTGAGACCCGAGTTTGCTCCGGCTTACTACAATTTGGCCATATCCTATCTCAACCTCAAGGACAATTACAGTGCCAGGGAAATCTATAAAAAACTGCTCCAACTCGATACTGCGCTGGCGGAAAAGCTTCAGAAGTTATTGAGATAACGATCAGCGAAAAGTTATTGAGAAGTCTCCTTTTTCCTGACAAACTTCCGAGAAGAATCAAGGATGAATAGACACCGTCTTTTGGAGGAACTGGCCGAAAGTTACAAGTCCAAACACAAGAAATCAGAAGAGATATTCAATCGTGCCTCCAGGTTGCAGGTTCGAGGAGGCAGTCATAACCTTCGTCTGTTTGCCCCTTTTCCGTTCTACGCGGCTCGATACCAAGGGTCACGGGTCGTGGATGTCGACGGGAATGAATATGTGGATTTTTGGCAGGGCCACTTTGCCAATGTCCTCGGCCACAACCCTCAGTTTATTTTGGACACTCTGAGTGCCTATTATCGGGAAAAGCAGGGGCTGACGACAGGAATTCCCAGCCCTCATCAGTCTGAGTTGGCAGAGCTCATCCTGACTCAGATCGGAGCCGATAAGATTCGCTTCACCACGAGCGGAACCCTGGCTACGATGTACGCGATCATGCTGGCCAAAGCCCATACGGGCAGAGACATGGTTCTCAAGATTGGAGGAGGATGGCATGGGGCTCAACCCTACGTCCTCAAGGGGATTTTTACTTATGAAAAAGGGTTCAACCAGCTGGAGTCAGCCGGGCTTCCTCCGGGTGTGGATTCGATGATCGCCATCACCCGGTTTAACGACGAGCAGGATCTTGAAGAGACGTTCCAGAAATTCGGTGAGCGGCTGTCCTGTTTTATCCTGGAGCCCTTCATCGGTGCCGGGGGGTTCATTTTTTCCACCCGGAGTTATCTCCAGAGATCCAAGGAGCTCACCAAGGAATACGAGGCTCTACTGATCTTCGACGAGGTGATCTCCGGATTCCGTTTTCATCCAGGAGGGGTTCAGGCTCTCTACGGAGTCAAACCAGACCTGACAGTCTTGGGTAAAGCCATCGGTGGAGGGATGCCGCTCAGCGCAGTGGCTGGCCGTGAAGATGTGATGGCCCTCTGCAGTCCTGAAGCAAAAGCGGGAAAAAGAGTGAAGTTTGATGGAGGAACGTTCTCGGCTCATCCCGCTTCCATCCTGGCCGGAGCGACCTACATAAGACATTTGATCGAAAACAGTTCACGGATTTACCCGGAGATCGGAAGGTTGGGAGAGAAGGTAAGAACAGAAATCGAGGCCATATTCGAGTCATTTGGTTTTTCTGTCCGCTGCACGGGATACGGAAGCGGGATCGCGAAAAACAGTTCTTTAGTCGGGGTCCAGTTCCTTCACCCCGGATATGATCGACACATTACCTCACCCGAACAGGTATGGGATCCAGACATCTGTGATGTGGAGATGCGGGAAAAGATGTTCAAACTGGCCATGCTCGAAGAAGGATTTAACATTTTCCACGGCTACGGATCGATTTCTGCCGCCCACACCGAACAGGAAATCCAGGATTCCTTGGCTGCCGTAGAAAGAATCGCCAGGAAATGGAGCCAGGTGAATAGGCGTGAAGCTTAAGGTTTGA
>CAYGBF010000082.1:0-2695 GCA_964348035.1 uncultured Eubacteriales bacterium
TCAGGCAAGATAGATTCCCTGAAACCTGTTGCCTACAATAAAGATCAGTTGGTCAGGATGGCGGTCGTGGGGGAAATCGCCGCTCCTCGGATAGGCGACTCGCCCTACCGCATCGGGTCAGACGGGAAACTTCAGGTCTTCCCTGCGACAGGGAGCATCACCTACAATTTTCGCAGTGGTGATTCGGCTGTTAACATCGCCGGCGACCATGTCGAACCTGCTGTAACCCTGTATAATCCTGGAAGCACTAACAGCCGCTCCAGCCCAGAAAACCGGGGATTGAACACCCTTGCCTGCATCGGAAATAAGGTTCGCGTCATTTCTGGTGAGGCCAAAGGAGCCGTCGGCTGGGTTATCGGCAAGCACGGAGGGTCTGAGCACGTCATGGTCGATTTTGCCGACGACGGTGTCTTTGGAAAACTCATCATCGGCGACAAAATGCAGATCGAAGCTGTTGGCGTTGGGCTTGAACTGCAGAATGTCCCAGGTGTCAAAGCGATGAGCATGAGTCCCCATCTCATGGAAAAGCTGACTCAAGCCGGGATGGGAGTGACAGAGAAAGAGAAATTGCGTATTCCCGTTACCCATTTCATCCCAGCTAAGATCATGGGCTCTGGCCTGGGTCACTCTCAAGTTTATCGTGGGGACTACGACATCCAGATGTTCGACGAGAAATCCGTCAAGGAATACAACCTGAATTCCCTGCGATTCGGCGACATCGTGGCCGTCATCGACGCCGACCACTCCTTCGGCCGCATCTATAAGGAGGGGGCTGTCACTGTGGGAGTTATCTCCCACAGCCGGAGTGTCCTGGCTGGACATGGCCCTGGAGTTACGACCCTGTTCACCTCAGCCGAGGGGCATATCGAACCGGTCATTAATCCTGATGCCAATCTAGCTAAATTATTAAACATCAGGTAGTATGCATTACACATCCCAAATAGAGCGGACAACAGTCAGGATTCGGAAAAGGGTTAATCTTCAGGAGAATGGTTGAGAAGGAGGGGAGTATGGGAGAAGATGAAGAAAAGAAGAAAAGTCATGATCCTCTTTCGGGTGTGACCGGAGGGTTGATACTCATTTTTCTGGGAGTGCTTTTTTTACTCACCACGTTGGATTATCTTTCTTGGGTGGATTGGTGGGCTTATTTTGTCCTGGGCTTGGGGTGCATTTTGATCATAGAAGCTTTGATCAGAGTCGCCAGTACGGGCGATCGTCAGCCGGTGACGGGTAAGCTGATCGGCGGTTCTGTTCTGGTCATCATCGGCGCTGCCTATGTGTTCGGGATGGTCACCTGGTGGCCTTTGATCCTGATCGCTGTCGGACTGGTCATCATTTTCACATCTCTAGCCCGAAGATAATATCTGGCAATATGTTAGCCTAGGCTGACAGTATTTTTTCCAGTTTCCTTGCTTTTCTTCATTAACTGATGGCCTCTTTTGATCAAGCTATCTGTAGTGTCGCTTAACATGGCCTGTGTGGCCCCGATGGAGATCGTGGTCTGGACGGTTTCTTCCTCGGCCGATATATTCGAGGCGCCGATCATTTTTCCTTCCCTGTCTTTTATCGGAATCGCTCGCATCATGATCGGAATCCGGTATCCCTCTTTATGCTGGAGGTAAGCTATCGTCTCATGATTCTGTCCATCCTCCAGTGTTTTTTTGACCGGACAATCCTTATCGCACAGCTTCTCTCCCCATTCGTTGATGTGAACGAGGATGTTCTCAGAACATCGTTTTCCCATGATTTCAGCGGTTTCATAGCCGCTGATTGCCTCTGAAGCCTGATTCCAGTATGTGACCTTCCTTTCGGTGTCTAGGAAATAAATCCCATCGTTGACGTTGTCGATGAGCTTCGAGAAAAGTCCCTCTTCTATGTTTGCCATGGCTTGAACTCTCCCCTAATCAGAGAAATAAGGTCTGGATTAAATCTCCATTCAGCTCTATTTATATTAAATACTAAGGCAAGGTCACAGCAGAGAAAAACGGGGGGCTTTGATTGTTGACATTTTTATGACTCGGAGTTATAAAGGGGGCATCCTTTTTTTAAGGGGAAGCCAATGTATCAAATCGTGGGGACAAAGATCAGGAAGCTCCGGGAGGGGATGGGGCTGACGCAGGAGCAGCTGGGCAAATCTGTCGGGCTTTCCAGCGAATTCATCTCCCTCCTCGAACTGGGAAAAAGAACGCCTAGCTTGGACAGTCTATCGGCCGTTGCCACGTTCTTCAAAAAAGACATCTCCTATTTCATGGTCGAAAAAGAGGAAGGATTCCGTTGGCTGCTCCAGAATCCCCAGCTCGGTAAAAAGGCCAAACGAATCCTGAAAAAATTCCAGAGCTATGCGGATCAATATCTCCGGCTCGAGGATCTGACCGGGAGGCGTCTGAATCTTGCCCCCGTCTACACCAACGTCACTCCGGAACGGATGGCGGAACAGGAAAGACGCCGGCTTGGACAGGGGGACGAACCTATCCGCCGTGTCCTCTCTCTGCTTGAACTCAACGGATTGCGCATCTTGAGATATCCGATCCCGAGCGAGTTCAATATCTCAGGCATCCACGTCTTCATCGAACTCAAGCAGGCTGCGTTTGCTCTTGTCAACAGTCGGCTGCCGTATGATCGACAGGTGTTCACAGCCGTTCATGAATACAGCCATTACTTGAAAGATCGATAGGATGATCCAATCGTTGACAGT
>CAYGBF010000083.1:0-11200 GCA_964348035.1 uncultured Eubacteriales bacterium
GCGCGTCCAACGGGGGGCTGCTGGTCGGAGCCTGCATGACTCAGAGACCGGATATGTACCGGGTGGCCTTTCCTGCGGTCGGAGTCATGGACATGCTCCGGTATCATAAATTCACCGTCGGTTGGGGCTGGGCGGTGGAGTATGGTTCGAGCGACGAGGAAGAGCACTTCAAGAATCTTTATGCCTACTCTCCACTCCACAACATCAAAGAGGGCGTCTCCTACCCGGCCACTCTGGTCACCACAGCCGATCATGACGACCGGGTGGTTCCCGCCCATTCCTTCAAGTTCATCGCCGCCCTGCAGGAAAAACATGAAGGCAAGAATCCGGTTCTGATCCGGATCGAGACCAGATCTGGTCATGGCGCCAGCAGCACGACAAAAAGAATCGACGAGACGGCCGACAAATTCACCTTCATGTTCCACATCATGGGAATTGATCTTAATTAAAGGAATTGGCCTGTCCCTGCGAAAGCAGGGATCCAGTAAAACAAAGCTTATACCTGCGTCGGCAGGTGCAGGGACAGGCTCCAACAGGAATCCAGAAAAAATGATGATAGCCCTCGTTTGATATAAGAAAGAGATGCTGTCTGAGGAAGATTTAAAAAGTACACTGGCCAGGATCGACGGCCGGGGCTACAAGGCCTATAAAGATTTAGAGGGGGTTTTTAATTTCAGGGAATATGTCCTGTACATAGATCATGTTCAGGGGGATCCGTTCGCCACGCCCAGCCAAATTCGGGTCCGGGTAAGCCAAGACAAATCAAAATTTCCGAAGGAAACATTCAAGAACAAAAGCCGCGAGATCGGCTTACGCGATTATCTCACCCGCGCCTTTTTTGAGGCGACAAAGAAGTTCTGTCGCGGAAACAGGGGCACAGGGAACAGCGGACTCCTGACCATCGATCGGCCGGGTCAGGAGATTCTGGAACGGACCTCTGTGTTCATCACCGATGACACCGTTGAAGCCAGGTTTCTGATGGGCCTTCCGGGCTTCGGGAGAAAAATCGCCGGCCGCCAGGCAGAGGCTATGTTTTTTGAGGAACTGCCGCGTATCGTCGAATCTTCTCTGCTCCATAAAAACCTAAACAAAGAAGAGCTTCAACAGCATGTCGAGACAGCCGAGGATGCGGATTTCTTGAGAAGCCAGCTGGATAGACTGGGTCTTGTCGCTTTCGTGGCCGAGGGGGCTGTTTTGCCCAGGGCAAGCGGGATCGATCCCCGGCCTTTAAGCCAGGGACGGGTTGTCACGTTTGAATCTCCCGAATCTTTACGTGTTCAGGTTGAACTGCCCAACCATGGTTCTATCTCAGGAATGGGGATACTTCGGGGAGTGACGCTGATTGTCGGCGGTGGTTATCATGGGAAATCCACCCTGCTCAAGGCCTTGGAGAATGGGATATACAATCATGTTCCGGGTGATGGCCGAGAATTTGTGGTCATCAATCCAGAGACGGTCAAAATCCGGGCCGAAGATGGCCGACGGATAGAAAAAGTCAACATTTCGCCTTTTATCAACAATCTGCCTTTCGGTCAAGAGACCAACGAGTTTTCCACCGATGATGCCAGCGGGAGCACGTCCCAAGCCGCGAACACTGCAGAAGCTCTGGAGATCGGAGCCCAGGCACTTCTGATCGACGAGGATACCTCAGCCACCAATTTTATGATCAGAGACCACAGGATGCAGGAGCTGGTTTCTAAAGAGAAGGAGCCGATAACGCCGTTTATCGATAAGATTCAGCATCTGTACCGAGACCTGGGCGTGTCGACGATATTAGTCATCGGTGGTTCCGGAGATTATTTCGATGTCGCCGATCATGTGATTTGCATGATCGAGTACAAACCCTATGATTTGACAGCTGAGGCACGCTCTATCGCAGACAAATACAAGGCCGAACGAAAGCCCGAAGGGGGAGAGCGTTTTGGGAAGATTACGAACAGGATCCCACAAGCACGAAGTTTTGATCCCAGAAAAGGCAAGAGGATGGTCAAGATATCTGCCAAGGGATTAAACTCCATCCTGTTCGGCAGATACCATATAGATTTAAGTGCTGTGGAACAGTTGGTCGACCCGAGTCAGACTAAGGCGGTCGGAGAGGCTATCCTCTTGGCCATGAAGCACATGGATGGCCGAAGAACTTTGAAGGATCTCGTTGGCCTTGTGTCTGCGGAAATAGAAGAAAAAGGGCTCGATGTCTTAAGTCTTAAGCCTGCAGGAGACTTGGCCCAGTTCAGGGGGCTGGAACTGGCCGCGGCGGTCAACAGACTGCGGACTCTGTCAGTCACCCAGGAAGAATAGCTATCCCTCTATCTCGTTCAATAACCAGCATAAAATGTTAAACAAATACTCTACTTAAACTATAGGAATTGTTACAATAATAAAGAAAGGTATAAGGGTTTATAGGTTAGATGAAAGGAGATTAAAATGAAAATTCTCAAAGTAACATCTCTTGTCTTGTTGATGAGTTTGGTGGCCATGGCCAACACAGAAGACCTGGGCAACGATGTCTTCTCTAATGAGGAAGAGCTGATCAACCTCGTTGCCGATGCTGCCGTTGCTGTGCGCAACATGGACAGTCCCTATCTGATGATCATGTTGTACATGACTGTCGATGAAAATATCAGTGCGACAGTCCACCGAAAAGACGTGGTCATCGTCTATAGGGACAAGGAATACCAAATGCCCTCGGTTAAAGAGCTGCGTAAGAACTACAGCGGAGATACCCGCGACATGAGACTTTACAACAGTGTGACCAAGGCAACCCTGGCTCTATCACCGATTCGTTTCTACCGCTTCCCGCTGTTCCAGGATTTCTTTCCAGGCAGAACCATTGCTATAACCGCTGTCGATCAGGGATCGATGAGCAATTACCTAGGATTCCGGACGAAAGTGTATTTCAAGAACCCGGGTATCAAGGAAGGGGATGTGATCGTCATCAAGGTCAAGGACAAAAAAGATCCCGAGGTCTACGGAGCTGTTGCTGTCGAGTTCAAGAAGAAGTAAACCAAGCGTTATTCATCAGGCGAGCCTGAGGCTTCCGGGTTAGGGTTTCGGATCGTAAATCTGAGCCATCGGGTTCGCCTTTTTCTTTTCAGGAAGTTGTTCTCTTATTGCACTTTCTTCATCGGGGTGATTACCAAGACGAAAGCCAGAGCCAAGAAAATCAGCGTCATGAGGGGGAAGATATACCAGGCCATTCGGCTTAATGATGAAAGTTTGTCGGATTTTTTGGCTTTAATCCTCCGATCCTCCAGTGGGGCTCCCACCAGGAGCATGCCCAGTAAGGAAACAAAAGGAGAAGAGAGGACAAAAGCCAGGCCGTTCGCAACATCCTCTATATTCCGTCCTGCGAATCCGAGCAGCACCATGATGAACCCCATGAATGATCCTAACAGTCCTGTCAGAGCAAAACTCAAAGTCCAGGTACTCCCGGATGAGGCATGGTTCACGAACAGGACGATGATCAGTGTTCCGCCCAGGACCACCAGGAGAGCGGGCCAGTTGGCAATCCATTCCCAAGGTTTGAATTTGGGGTGAGTGTAAGACAGGGAGGGCTTGATGATGGTCCAGGTAAAGACAGCGATAAAAAGGACGTATCCGACGAGGTGTTCGAGGCGAAGCGGCGAGGGCGAATCATCTGTCTGCGGGCTGTGAATGTCTTTTGTCTCCTCCTGCCGTTTGTCTTGAAGCCCGATCGATAATTTCCAGGCAGGAACAAGACAGATGACGGCCAGGATCATCCCGTAGACAGCCGGGACAAAAGATAAGGCCATCCGGGAGGCGATTCCGCCTATTCCCCCTTGAGAGCTGGAAAGCGCTAAGACAAAATACAGAACGCTTCCCGCAACGCCCAGCATCCAGCCGTTCCGGCCGGCGGCTTCCCAGAAGAGCACAGATTTTTGGATGTCTTCGACAGGACCGGACACTCCGGCTGCGTGTTTAAAGGCGGAGCCGATTTCAGGACCGGTGAAGCTCATCAAGACTGTGGCCACGGCTCCTAAAAGAACAAAAACAAGACCGTGTCCCTCCATGAAGTCGGCAAATCTTCCGGAGATGATGACAACCGCAATCAATAGGGCCACGATCAGTATTTTTCCCAAGATAATGAATAATCTTTTTTGATTTATTCGCGGTGACATTCCTGCCTCCTTTCTTGTTTGGTTAACTGTTCTTCACACACTTTGATCCTCGTTTAAAGTTTTAGGGGTCATGATTCGGGGAGAAACCGGTTGATTCCAGCGAAAACGTCCCTGCATCGCCAATCGTCCTTTTTCACCGGTCTCAGCGGATGGAGGAAGAAACTTTTTAATGTCCAGAGGCAGATGGGTGGTCAGATCAACGGTCATCTCTAACACTGTTTTTTCTTCCTGATTGATGAAGATGAACAGACCCTGCCCAGGCTTTTCTTTCTGTTCGTACAGCCTCAACTGCCATCTTACGTACATGCGGTCTGTCAGTTCTTCTGGCGTCACCAACCATAACACCGGGTTGAATGCCGCATCCGTGATGTCCGAAACACCGGCAGCTTTCTCTGTCGTGTTGTTGATATGATCGACGATCGTAATCCCTGATTCCGTGATCCAGAGGGTCTTGTTCATTTCATCTTTCTGTTGAGCGTCCAGCCGCGTCAGGTTGGGAGAGATCCAGCGGATGGTGTAAGAGAGGGGCAGACCATTGTCTCCGGGTATTTCCATCTGACATTCCATGGTCTCCGTACGACCAACCCGGTCCACGACCGAAATCGATGTGTTCAGGACAGAGACTGTATCGGCCAAAGCACTGCGGTGTCCGGCAAGCTGCAGGGCCCCACCCAACACCAGCATCAGCACAGAGGCCCCGGCCAGGACTTCTTTCCTGAACACCCAAGCCGCCCTGAGGTCTAGGCGTCGTTTTGGCTTAGGGTGTTCGAGCTTTTTTCTGAAGCGGAGAAGGCGGTCCTTCAGTTTCTCCTCGAGCTCGGGGGGAAGGTCATCCTTGAGGACCTGCCTGATCAAGTTATCTGTTTTGTTTTGATGGGACGTATTTTTTTTCATTCTAATGTCTCCTCTGGAGGAATGGATAATAAATGAACGAGCCGCTGACTCAAGCGCTTTCGCCCCCTCGAGACATGGATTCTGGCCGTTACTTCACTGCAGCCCATCGTCTGGGCGATGGTCTCATAGGGGAGATCCTGGACAATCCTCATCAGGACCGCCACGGCCTGTTTTCTCGGAAGCTGGCTTATGGCGTCGTGGATTTCGTCTTTCAATTCCTTTCTCTCTAGGTCTCGGGATACGGTGTCTCTGGTGGAGGGAGGAAATCTTTGGAGAAGAGATGAGATCCTGTTTTTCTGGGTTCGACTTTGTTTTCTCAGCGAGTCGTAAGCAGCATTCAGACAGATTTTCAAGATCAAAGCTTGAGGATGAGGGTGGTGCTGGATGCGTGACAATTTTCTCCAGATTGTGGTGAGTACCTCCTGGAGAGTATCTTCCGCCAGCTGGGGATGGCGCACAACCCGCCATACTGTGCGTATCATCTGGGATTCCACGGAGGCGACTAACTGTTCGTAGACTCTTCTTTCGTCTGTCATGTGGCTCGCCTGCTGATGTTCTTTAGGGTGGATATGGTTAGTTGCCATGCTTCTGAGAGAAACGACAGTAAGGTCCATCTTTCATCCATAAAGGTAACCGCTCTGAAGGGCATGTTTGTTTACATCCGTTTAGTAATTTCCACGGAAGGTTGTTTGGGCTTATTGTATCCTTTCTTCGGATGATCAGCCAAGCTAAAAATGGATTTGCACCCGCGACGAGCTAAAAAGGGTGAAGAGTAAACAAAACCGTCGTCATGAACGGTTTCAATTATAGAGATTGGGCTGTTATGTTTAAAAAATTCAGGAGGTTAAAGTGAGAAAAACGATGATTTTCATGACGGTGGTTTTTTTGCTTTTTGGATCATGCCAGGATAAGGCAGCAACGAATGCAGGGGATGTTGATGCGAAGATCCAATCGGCGAAGGATTATCTTCTCAGTCAAGAAGGACCGGGAAAAGATGCCAAAAAAGGGTTTAAGCTGCTCGTAGAGGCGATCGAGATGGCCTCTTCGGAAGCTGAGTATCCTGCCTCGCTCGGAAAAAAAATATCAGAGGCACGCCGTCTTTTCGAAACCAACTCCATCTTCGACCAAAAGGGCGTCGCTTTGCTTAAAGAGTCTTATCTGATGGTGAATGATGGAGTGGAATTTCAGATGCCAGAGACCATATCGAACATTCAACAGGCCGTTGAGTATGCTCGCCAGCTCATCGGTTCTTCCCAGGAGCTTCTTAAACAGGGCAAGAATGATGAGTGCGTGAGAGATCTCCTCGAAGTCACCCTGATGGTCGTAACTCCGATGAAAAAGCCCCATTTTTAGATGTCATCCCTGCGGAAGCAGGGACCCAGTAAGATAAAATTCCCTTCTGAACTATTTTTTCTTCTTGGAGACACGGTCGATGGGCGCCGGACGCGGTGTGTGCTTGACAGGATTCTTCTCGAGCATTCTGAGGGCTTCCTCGACGGCCCGCTCTAGCTGTGGATCTTGCCCTTTGATGACCAGGGCCGGTGTCATCTCCACCTCGATATCGGGTGGTACACCCTCGTTCTCGACTGCCCAATGGCCCTCGATGTTGTAGAAGGCAAGGTTGGGAGAAGAGATGAATCCGCCATCGATAAGCCCGACACCGCCATGATGGCCGACCAGGCCTCCCCAGGTCCTCTTGCCGACCAAAGGACCGATCTTCCTGAACCGAAAGTAATAAGGCAGAGCGTCGCCTCCTGATCCAGCATATTCGTTGATAATCATGACCTTGGGGCCGAAGATCTGAGCCATCGGGGTCGTGAATTCTTGACCGTCTCGAGTGGCAAAGTAGTTCATCAATGGTCGAGCCATCAAATCCACGAAGTAGTCAGCCGCGTACCCTCCGCCGTTAAACCGTTCATCGATAACCGCACCCTGCTTATTCTGTTGGGCGAAATAATAGCGGTTAAAATACACGTAGCCCGCTCCAGATGTGTTCGGGAGGTAGACATAGGCCAGTTTTCCACCGGACATTTTGTCCACTTTACGGCGGTTGTTTTCCACCCAAGCGCGTGTCCGCAGCTGCCACTCGTTTCGCGCCGGGACGACTGTGATGAGTCGTGATCCTTCCTCTGTTGGCTTGTCGTTAACTCGGATCGAGGTCTGCTTCCCGGCGGTTCCTTCGAACAGCTGGTAGAGGTTTGTGGGCGGCCTGAGATCGAGTCCGTTGACCTCCAGGATGTAATCGCCCTCGGAAACCTTTAACCCCGGTGCTGTCAGAGGGGCCCGTAATGCAGGATTCCAGTTCTCACCCGTATAGATTCTCTTGATCCTGTAGTATCCGTTCTCGATGGCGTAATCGGCTCCGAGGAGACCGACAGGAACAGATTCAACTCTGGGCAGGGCTCCGCCACCCGCCCCCGAATGGCCGATGGTCAGCTCACCGATGAGGTTCCGCAGGATATAACTCAAATCCGAGCGGTGCGCCACATGTTCGAGGAACGGCTCGTATTTCTTATAGACAGCATTCCAATCCGCGCCATGCATCTGGGCGTCATACAAGAAATCCCTGTTAATCCGCCAGGCTTCCCTGTAGATCTGCTTCCACTCGGCAACAGGGTTCACTTTAGCTTTGAGGTCAGCCGTCTTGAGCTTTCCATCGCCGACTTTGGCCTTGCCTTTAGTATCGACAATACCGAACGTGTTGCGAGCCATGTACAGAAGCTTTTTCCCATCGGCGGAGACCGAATAACCGTTGATTCCGGACATAAAAGGCTTGGATTCTCTCTCTTTCAGGTCGTACCGGTGAAGGGATAATCCCCGCTGATTCGGGATTCTCTCGCCATAGAAGAAAATCCCCTCTGTGGCTGCCTTCAACTGGGTGTAATTCCTCAGAGGGATGTCGACGGCGAGGATGCGCTGGTCGATTCCTTCCAGGTCGATGACCACTGCGGGTTTTTCTGTCTTCTCCTTGTCTTTGTCTTTTTCCTTACCCTTTTCTTTTGACTCCTTTTCACTCTTCTCCTCTTTTTTCTCTTCTTCCTTTTCCTCGTCGCTTTCTGGGAGTAGCGGAGAGGGATCTTTGGAGTTAAGAACGATGAGATAAACACCATAAGTGAAGGGGCGCTCGATAGAGGACATGTCCAACCAGCCAGTGCTAAGCGCATAATTAGTACTGGCCAGGAAATAGAGATACTTACCTCCCTTATCGAAGGCCGGCGAGACAGCATCGGAGAGTCCATCGGTAACTTGGTAAGACTCTGCCTTTTCGAGAGAGTAGAAGAAGATGGCGTGCAGATGGTTTTTCAGACGCTTGGAATAGGCGATCCATTTCGAATCAGATGACCAGATGTGATCGAGAGAGCGATTAGGATGATCATACGTATCCTTGTCGATCTTAGTCGCCTTTCCGCTGGCCGCATCGATATACCAGAGGTTGAGGCGTTTGTCGGCAAAGGCTATCTTCTTCGAATCAGGAGACCATGCAGGAGCGTAATAAAAAGAAGGATCTGCCAACGGGATGCGTTTCGGCGGTTTCACTCCCTTCTGATCGACGATCATCAGCCCGTATTCACCACCCTGGTCGGAGAACCAGGCGATTTTCTGCCCGTCGGGTGACCAAGACGGAAAGCGATCATTAACTCCTGAAGTCTTGGTCAGGTTGCGGTAATCTCCCTTTTTGGCTGGGACAGTATAAATATCACCTCTTGCCTCGAACACGGCTCTGGCACCCGTGGGCGAAATGTCTCCGCTGAATATCAGCCGGGAAACATCAGCAAAATGGGCCCTTCGACCCGGAAGGTCGCCCCTGATGTCCACCCGGAGCTTGGTGGATCGGCTGGTTTCAGGGTCGAAGAGGTGAAGGTATCCGGCCTGTTCGTAGACAATAGAATTCCCTCCTGCGCTGGCTCTCTTGATGTCGAAATCCTCGTGGAAGGTGAGCTGTTTTACGTCTTTGGTCTTCGTATCGTAAGAAAAAAGGTTCATGGTGTGGTTGCGGTCAGAGATGAAATAGACCGTCTCCCCGATCCACATCGGGTCGGTGTCGTTGCTGTTGTCGCGGGGGATTTTTTCGAGATCGAAGTCATCGAGATCGATCAACCAGACCCCGGTCGTCGTCCCCCCTCTGTAATGCCGCCAGGCGCTGAAGACTTCCATGAGTCGGACATAGGCCAGACGCTGTCCATCAGGAGAATAGACACCTTTATAGGCCATCGGCAACGGCAGGGGATCGGGCATGCCCCCTTTCGTGGAAATCGTCCATAATCTGGTGAATGGGATGGGAACCGTATCCCTTCCCGAGGCAAATAATATCCGTTTTCCATCAGGCGTCCAGCCCCTGACCACATCAGGCGAGGGATGATACGTCAACCGCGTGGGTTCACCGCCGTCGGTCGAGACGACATAGACATCGACGTTTCCATCGTATTGACCGGAGAAAGCTATGTTTCGGCCGTCTGGTGAGAACACGGGACTGGCTTCGGTCCCGATATGGGTGGTCAGTCTCCTGGCATCTCCCCCTGATCTCGAGACAATCCAGAGATCGTTGGCGTAGACAAAAGCTACCCAGTCCTGGCTTACAGCTGGCTCCCTTAACAAGCGAGCCTCGCCACCAAGGGCTGGCTGAGCTGATAACACCAATCCCATGATTAGAATCAGAAAAATTGCTTTTTTGGTCATGATACCTTCCTTTTATAGAATGTCTTTTTGATGAGGTTATCACTATTTCATAATGAGGAATTGAATATCATAGTAGAATACGAAGGTTATTACAAAGGGTTATTAATAAGAATTGTTCAAATTTTTCATAATTTTTTTCCCTTGAGATCTTGAAATTTGACGATCGGTTTATATGCCTCGCGGCTTGTTTTTGAGATAATCGGAGAGCAGAGGGCGGTTTCCCTATCTTAACAAATTCTTAACAAAATCTTTTCGAACTCATGACAACTTCTACGAGTTTTGGGATTAGATTAACGATAGGAAGAGATGATTCACTCCGAAAGAGGATGAAGAATGAAAGTCACGGACATCGGAAAAAAGATAAACCTGAAACCGTTAAAACTCTCTGTGAGGGAAACTCCACATTTGACTCTAGAAACCAACCTCACCTGCAACATCAGGTGCCGTGGGTGTTATAACCTCTACAAAACCTATGTCAAACCTCTGTCCCAGGTTAAATCAGAAATAGACCTGGCTCTTCAGAAGAGAAACCTGGAAACAATAACCCTTCTGGGAGGTGAGCCGACACTGCATCCCGACCTGGTCGAAATCATACGATACACGAAGAGTAAAAAGGTTATCTGCGAAATGCTGACCAATGGTGTTGTGTTCCTCGAGGATAAAAACGATCATCTTCTAGATGAGATCATTCGGGCCGGATTGGACAGGATTGTGCTCCATGTGGATGTGGGGCAGTCACACATCCATCAGGATATCGATGGCGTTCGACACAGGCTCTTCCGTAAGTTTGAACAGAGAAGGATCTTTTTTTCTCTTTCGATAACGATTTATCACGACAATAAGAATGAAATTCCTTCCCTCATGAAACGATTCGCCCGCTACCGTTATTTCGATGGAATCCTTTCAACTCTTGAGATCGACACACCCAAAAATTTTTTTGAAGACAACGAGCCTGGTAAAAATCCCCAGCTTTTCGATGAGTACATACACATTTCTGAAGAACTCGGAGTGGAGCCTTCTGCCTATCTCCCTTCATCTTTGGATGATGATCATATCAGCTGGTTGATGTTTTTCTATTATATCAACACCAAAACTCACGAAACCCTGGATATCTCCCCTGAATACAATCGGTTGTTCCGTAAAATCTACCGGCTTTTTGCCGACCGACATGTGTTTGGTATGACCTCGAGTCCCAGGTTATTCCCGGTCTCGTTCCTTTTGACTTGCCTGGTAGAGATTTTAGTTCATCCTAGGAAGATGTTTGACATCGGGAAGCTCCTCCGGAAATCTCGAGGGCTGAGGAATCTCCGGTTCCAGTACATCCTGATCCAGGAGGGGCCAGAGTTCAACCACGACAAAAAACAGATCCAGATGTGCTATCACTGCCCTGATGCCACCATCCGCAACGGTAAACTCACTCCGGTTTGTGTCGCTGACTTGATCAACCCCATCGATGACGGCGATACACAGAAAGAAATCTCTGGGGAGTT
>CAYGBF010000084.1:0-11090 GCA_964348035.1 uncultured Eubacteriales bacterium
CCCTCGAAGCCATGGCCCGAGGCAAAGCTGTCCTCAGCAGTCCAGGGGGAAGTCTGAGAGAAATCCTCGGAGAGAATGCTCTTTATTTTGATCCGGAATCCCATGAAGAACTTGCCGAGAAAATGGCCCTCTTACTCGAAGATGAGGAGTTGAGAAAGGAATACCAGAAGAAGGGCTACGGTCATAGCCGTTCCTTTCGTTGGGAGCGGGCTGTTGAGGAGTATCTCAAGATTCTCCAAGAAGTGGGATAACGTTCTACCTGGTGCTGTCGTGGCGTTCGGATTTCAGGCGCCGTTCATCTAATACAATTGACAATTCCCAGGGCCCCTTTTATAATTTTCCCCAATGGAAAACGCAAATGCGGCGCTCGTCCATGATTGGCTCACCGGGCAGCGGGGAGGAGAGAAGGTCCTGGAGGTATTTGCCGAAATCTTCCCCAAGGCGCCGATCTATACGCTCTTCCATTTTCCCGGAACCCAGGTTCCCGAGATAGAAAAGAGACAGATTATAACCAGCTTTCTTCAGGGATGGCCCTTCGTAAAATCTAAATATCGGTCCTACCTTCCCCTGTTCCCGCTGGCTGCGGAACTCTTCGACCTTCAGGCTTATGATTACATTATCTCCAGCTCTCATTGTATAGCCAAAGGGATTATCCCTCATCCCGATGCTCTTCATGTATCCTACATCCACACGCCGATGCGTTATGCTTGGAATCAGTACTTTTCCTATTTTTCCCCCCAGAGATTGAATTTTATGAAACGGATTATGATTCCCCCCACCGTCCACCGCCTCAGAATTTGGGATGAATCTTCTTCTCCCAGAGTCGATTATTTCGTCGCCAACTCGAAAACAGTAGCCGGGAGAATCCAGAGATATTACCGGCGTCAGGCCGAAGTCATCCATCCTCCTGTAGATACTCAATTTTTCCAACCCGCCTCAAGCCAGGAGGATTACTACCTCATCGTCTCCGCCTTGGTCCCTTACAAACGGATTGATCTGGCCATCGATGCCTTCAACCAGAGAGGAGATTCGTTGAAGATTGTGGGCCGAGGTCCGGATGACAAGAAACTCAAGAAAGCAGCCAAAGCGAATGTTGAGTTCCTTGGTTCTTTGGAGGCTGACGATTTGTTGTCTGTTTATCAGAAAGCAAAGGCCTTGATTCTGCCCGGCGAGGAGGACTTTGGTATCACCTCGTTAGAATCCCAAGCCTGCGGAGTGCCGGTTATCGCTTACGGCCGCGGAGGAGCAACCGAGACAGTGATCCCGGGAAAAACAGGCCTTTTTTTTGAGGAGCTGACTGCGGAGAGTCTCCTCGTCGTTCTTGACAAATTTCAGGGCTTGGAATTTAATAAGAACAACATTAGAGAGAATGCTTTGGGTTTTTCGAAGGATACATTCAAGACGAAAATGACGGCGTACTTCCATCAGAAATGGGAAGAGCATAGCATCAGGCCATGATCAGGAAAAAGCGGACTCGTTTGATCGGTTTCTTCATCCTCAGCGACTGCATCGCCATCCTGGTATCCTATTTCTGGTCTTACCTCTTCCGGTTTTACGGCTACATCATCCCCGTCACCCCGGAGAAAGGAATCCCCTCACTCAAATCCTATATCTTTGTTTTCCCTTTGTTTTTAGCTGTGCATCTCATCATCTTCTTCTTCCAAGGATTCTACAAAACAAGACTCAGGCGAACCAAGATCGATGACTTTTTCTTCATCATCTTGAATGTCGTGTTTTCTATCCTCATCATCTTGGCCATCCTGAATTATCTTTATGCCTACAGCCAGGGAGCAGCGCCTATTTTCCGGATGGAATTCAAGATAAGCCATTATTTTCTGGCCGTCTATTTTGTCGCTGTTATTTTTATGATCTCTGTGCTTAGGAATCAGATATATTATTTCATGAAGAGGCAGTACGCCAAGGGATTGAACCTCCAGAATGTCCTCATCGTCGGCGCTGGGGAGATGGGGAAGGCCGTAGCCCAGAGGATTACCCAATACAAAGATTTAGGTTTCGTGGCCAAAGGATTCTTGGCCGATGATAAAAAACGCGGAGAAATGGTCGATGTGGATGGAGGCATAGAAGTCTTGGGCCCGATCGATGCCTTAGAATCGATCCTCGAGCATGATAACATCAGCGATGTCTACGTGACTTTAGATTTGACCAATTACGACAAGATCATGGAGATTTTTAAGATTGTTCACAGATACGCGGTGAATGTGCGTCTGATTCCTGACCTCTTCCAGCTTCTGACCCTCAAAGCGAGGCTGGAAGACCTGGATGGATTCCCGGTTATCAGCATCGATGAGCCTCCGCTTCGGGGAGTGATGAGGGGCATCAAGAGGATTATGGATATCTCGATATCTGCCCTTCTCCTCCTGTTTTTTTCACCGCTGTTGCTCACGGTGGCGGCCTTGATAAAGCTGACCTCCAAGGGGCCTGTTCTCTACCATCAAGAGAGGATGGGCCTGGATGGGCGAAAGTTCATCATGCACAAATTCAGGACCATGGTCTGTGATGCAGAAAAAAGGACCGGTCCTGTGATGTGCACCCCGGATGATCCCCGGATAACCAAGGTGGGGCGCTTCCTGCGAAAATTCAGCATCGATGAATTCCCTCAGCTGATCAACGTCTTGAAGGGCGAGATGAGTTTTGTCGGTCCCCGTCCTGAGAGGCCTGTTTTTGTCAAGGATTTCCGGGATAAATACCCCAAATACATGCTCAGGCATAAAGTCAAATCAGGAATAACGGGTTGGGCTCAGGTTCATGGATTAAGACAGGACACCTCGATGAAGAAAAGAATCGAGTACGATTTCTACTATATCCAAAACTGGTCGATCGGCCTTGATCTGAAAATTATGTGGAAGACATTCCGTAAAGGCTTTGTCGACCGGAAATTAGACTAGACGGAAGCTAATTTTTAGGGACTGTCCTTTGTTCCAAAATTAAGGTTTCCGTTTCCTCAGCATTTCCATACCGATCAAACAATAATGAATCCCGGACAGGACAGTCAAGACCAGAGTCAGGTAAAAAAACCACACCAAAAAGGAAGGCGATGTTCTCAAGAAGTTGAGTAAAAGAACAAGAAGGATAACCCCCATTTGGCAGAATGTGGAGGATTTTCCTAGGAGTGTCGGGTAAAAGACCTTCGGACCTGTCAGCTTGATCAGGATGAAGGAGGCTGAGGCAATCAGGACATCTCGACCCACGACAACACATGTCAACCAGGAGGGGATGACATTAGGCGAACTGAGGGAGGGAAAGCTCAGGGCCACGAAAGCGGCGGTCATGAGCAACTTGTCTGCGGCCGGGTCGAGGGTGACTCCAATCTTTGTTTTCTGGCGCCAGATACGGGCAGCCAACCCATCCAGGAGATCTGTCGAACCAGCCAACAGGAATATAATCAACGCAGTTAAGGGTTTATGATGAACAAGCATCATCAGAAAAACAGGAACGAGGAGGATTCTGAGAAGGCTGAGTATGTTGGCTGCTGTCCAGAATGTGCGGCTCTCCTGTCTAACCATTCACTCAGCCTCTTACACCATTCTTAGACATCCAGGATTTATTTTATCAAAGTGAGAATGATATCTAAGAGTCTCGTAGTTTCCTGTCCTGAGATGGGAAGATCAGGGTTGAACGTCCTGTCGGCAGAAAGATCCATGATGTCATAGGAAATAATTCGTAGAATCTTCTGGTAGTAAATGTTGTCTGGAGAGACATCAGAAATTTGGATTTTCTCTAGCGGGATTTGGGTGATAAAGGAATAGTTCTTGCCCTTTAGGTAATTGATGAGGCGGAACAGGATATCGGCCATTTCGGCCCGGGTCACGATTTTTTTTGGCTGAAAAGTATGGTTGGAGTACACATCAAGGAGGCCGATGGATGCTATTTTCAAGATGTATTTCGAAGCCCAAGAAGTAGCGATATCGATGATGATCGGCGGTTTAGTCCTCGGGTCTTCGATGATATCCTTGAATTTGACAGAGAGAAGGGCCGCGATTTCTTCTTTGGATATCGCCTCTGATGCGGGTATCGCCTCATACTGGCTGGGAAGCTCAAAGATTCCTAACATGTTCTTCAATCTATCTACCCGTCCTTCGATCTGGTTATCACCGGGCCGGAGCTCCAGGATGCGCTCGTATATCTCGAGACTGCGGGGGTAGTCCTCGGCCTCAAAAAGGGCCTCACCGTACAGTCTCAAGACTTCCTCATTCTTAGGCTCGTTTTCGCTGACTGCCTTGAGATGGGTCAGGGCATTTTGCATGTTTGTCTCATCCTTGTAGATACGGGCCAGAGCCAGGTGTGCCTCTTTGGATTGAGGAGAATAAAACAGAGCTTCGAGATAGACTCTTTTGCTTTGCTGAATGTCTTTTTGGGCAAGATAGGTCTCGGCCTCTTCCAAAGATTGCCGCGTTTTCCTGATCCTCAGATCCTCGTAGGATTGTCTGGCCCAAGTATTGCCGGGGTCAGCTTTGAGAACCTCTCGGAATTCGACGAAGGCCTCCCTGTCTCGACCAGTTTTCTGGTAGACCTGGGCAAGTCCGATGTGGGCCACACTCATCTCGGGATAATCGCTCAGGGCTTGGGCGAAGGCTCCCTCTGCTTCACTCAGTCGGTTAAGAATAAAAGAAGCATAGCCTAATCCCACAAAATAAAAGGGGCTTTTCCTTCCGAGTTTCTCGATAATTTTTTCAGCTTTCTTGACTCTTCCTTGTTTCAGGTTGGTCCAGGCATCCTCCGTCAATATTCTCTCGTCCAAAGAAAGCTCGGTCACGATAGACTCGGGAAGCTCTCCGATGTATAGGGTTGGAGGAGGAGGTTGATAGGTGGCACAGGACCATAACAGGGATGATGATAGAACAATGATTAAGGTTTTTTTCACCAATTGGATTCTCCTCTTTTTATGTATGGTAGATAATTTATGACCGACTTCGGTCGGGCCAGGATTTTTAATTCAAAGTGACTCCCGTTCTCTCTCCGCTTCAAGATCATGGCCCACTTGGGAAACGAACGGATCATCTCTTTCTTCGCTTTGGGGATGCGCATATAATACATCTTCATGTCCTTGAACAAAAGGGAGCGGAAAACTTCTCTAAGATCCTCCATCCCTTCTCCTGTCTTAGCTGAGATGTAAACCACGCTCTGAGAATTCTTGTTCTTCTCGAGAAGCCTCTGTTTGGATGGCAGAAGATCGATTTTATTATAGACCTTCAGGATTGGCAGATCCGTGATCCCCAGTTCGGACAGAATTTTATTCACGGCCTCGACTTGCAGCTCGCTGTTGGGTGAGGTGATGTCGATGACATGAAAGATCCCATCTGCTTCGGTGAGTTCCTCTAGAGTCGCCCGAAAAGAGGTGATGAGTTCGACTGGAAGATTTTTGATGAATCCGACCGTATCACTCAAGAAAAAATAAGATCCTTCCGGGAGGGTCACCCGTCGGAGGACGGTATCGAGAGTGGAGAAAAATTTGGAAGAGGTGAATACCGTTTCGCGGGAGAGTCGGTTGAAGAGAGTCGATTTACCGGCATTCGTGTAGCCCACCAAGGAAGCCACCGGGACCGGGCTTTTTTTTCGACTTTTCCTCTGGTTGGCCCGGCGCTTCTGGATTCTTTTTATGTCTTTCTGGATTTTAGAGATTCTGTCCAGGATCCGGCGTCTGTCCTCCTCCAGTTTTTTCTCACCCGGACCCCGCGTCCCGATGCCCCCACCTAAACGGGACAGTGATCGTCCCTTCCCGGTCAGCCTGGGAAGAATATAATTGAGCTGGGCAAGCTCGACTTGGAGTTTCCCCTCCTTGCTGCGAGCTCGTTGGGCGAAAATATCCAGGATGAGCTGTGTCCGGTCGATCACCTTTCCCTTTAATTCTTCCTCTAAGCTTCTCTGTTGAATCGGACTAAGGTTACGGTCGAACACGACAAGATCGGCCTCGAGCTCTTGTTTCATGTCGACTATTTCCAAGACCTTCCCCTCTCCGATGAGATACTTGGGGCTGATCTCTTTCCGGTACTGGAAGACTTCTCCGGCTACGTCGGCTCCCGCGGCGGTAACGAGGCCCTTGAGCTCTTCGATGGATTCCTCGGCTTGATCTTTTTCTTTTTTGTTCGTTGCCAGATGGATGAGCAGTGCTTTTTCCGTATTCAACTTAAATTATCCTTGATGTAGTGGGCGATTTCCGAAAAATCGTGAGGAGAGAACCATCGGATTCCTTCCATCTTTCTAAACCAGGTCATCTGTCGTTTGGCGTAATGACGCGTATCCCGCTTGGTAAACTGGACAGCGTCTTCAAAAGAGATTTCCTCCTTGATATGTCTGAGAACATGTTTGTATCCTAAGGCCCGGAACGGAGGAGCATCTTCCGCCACTCCGGCGTTAAGGAGACGCTGGACTTCATCAACGAAGCCTCTCTCGAACATCTTTTCGACTCTGTCCTCGATCTTACGGTAGAGTTCCTGTCTTTCTAATTTTAACCCAATTCTTAAAATATGAAAATCTTTGACAGCCGACCGAGTTTTCTGGAAATGTTCGGAAAGAGGTGTCTCGGTAGCCAAGAAGACCTCCAAAGCCCGGATGATTCTCAGCTTGTCGTTCTTCCCGATTTTTTGGGCGTAGACAGGGTCAACCTTTTCGAGTTTATGCCATAAAGAGATTGATCCACTCTCAGCCGCCTCCTTTTCCAGTCTTTGACGGACTTTGAGGTTGCTTCGGCCTTCAGGAAAAAGACCGTCCAGGAGGGCCTTCAGGTACAACCCAGTTCCTCCAACAACAAGAGGTAGCTTTGTGCGTTTGAGGATGGATTGGACAGCCTCTAGGGCCAATGAGACAAAATCGGCAGCGGTGAATTGGGTGGATGGATCGACGACATCCAAAAGATGATGGGGGAGCTTTTCCCTGTCTTCTAGAGAAATCTTGTCCGTGCCGATATCGAAGCCCTTATAGACCTGCATCGAATCACAATTGATGATTTCGCCGTTGAAGGCTGTGGCTATCTTTATGGCGGTTTGGCTCTTCCCAACACTCGTGGGGCCCAAGACGACGATGAGGTTCTTTTTAGAATCCAATTTTCAGAAGCAGGAGTACGACCAGGATGGAGAGAAAGATCAGCAGGGCCAAGATTTGTTTCCTTTTCACCCGATCTCTCCCGTTTTCTTCAAGTTATTGACGAGAATAGATTCGTGTTCGTCACCAAGATTTTTTTTCACAGCCATGATCTCAGCCATCAAAATCTCGTTCAAATCTCGGATGAGTTCCTTTTTTGTCTCCGGGCTGGCAAAGGCGATATCTGTTTTTAGGAGGGTGTCCATCAGGATCCGTCCTTGGCTGTCAAACTTTCCCTGTTGCCAGATCGATGAGAGATTGGGCTTGAGTTCTTCCAGACATTTTTCGATCAGATTGAAGGCCACTGGCCCGAGTTCTTTGGATATGTATTTATATATATAGGAAAATTTGGAGTTGAAAGCCGCTAATTTTTTGTCAAATTCCAGTGGCTCTGATTTCTGACGGAGATGGGCTGGTGTTTTTTCCGAGGAAAAGGAAATGAGGCCAACACTCAGGAAGGCGAACAGGATTTTAGTGGTGTCTTTCCTCCCTAATTCGCTCGATTCATACAGAGTTTTGAGGTCGATCTGATGTTTGATCAGGTTGAGCAGGTATTTCTCCGCCGGCTCTAGTCTGATTTGATCGGAGTAAAAAGGAGCCTGGACCTGGATGTGTGATTCCCCATCGGGAATCCCGGCTTCGATAACTGTCTGATTTTTCATCCGCCGGATTCCCTGAAGGATGAGAGGAAGTGTTTGGATCAAAAACAGAATTCCGGAGACTTGAGATCCGCTTTCAGGAACAAACTCATAGCTTCCTTCATCCCAATCAAACAGAGAATATATCCCTTCTTTTATGAACGCCTCCAAAAGTGGCCAGGTCTCTGAGGGACGCAGAGAACTCAGTTCGTGCAGGGCTTTGACAAGCGAGCAAGAGTTTTGTTCGGCATACTGCTCGCATTCGGCAAGCAGGGAGGAATCGAGAATGTTCCTCTCCACCAAATCATTCAAAAAGTCTTTCTGAGAGATAGTCTGAGTGGATACGGCGATGCGGCCATCTTTAAAGCCCACTGTTTTTGCCTGGTCGCCGTGTTTGATTTTTAGAATCCCTGTTTTTTCAGATTCCCAGAGGCGAAAAAGGAGAGCAGGAATCGGCCTGTCCGCAAGATGTCCTTGATTCCAGTTATCCTGGTCAGGCATGGTTCATGTCTGTATCAGAAATTACCTCATGTAACGGAGAGTGAGGAGTCCCAAGCCGATGTAGAAGAGGCTCTTAATCAGCCAAAAGCCGTACGAGATGAACAAGGCTTTATTGAGCTCTATCTTGAAGAGATGGGCCAGCGCATAGCCGAAGATACCGAAAAGCCAGAGCTGAAAAAAATCGACTTGACTGAGGATCACGAAGGCCGGCGAAGTCACTTCGAGGTTGGGAAAAAATAGAGCCAGACTGGTCGTGGTCTGGACAACAGATTTTCGGGTCAGAACAAGGACCAGACGCACAGCATTCCCCAGGATTTTATCGATGAAATTGGCGTGGATGTACGTCGCCAGAACCTGTTTATAATGTCCCTCTGGAGAAGTGAACCGGCCCATCCCCAGGATGATCAGACTCGAAAACAGGAGTCCCACTAGAAAAAAGACGGGGTTCAACACGAAAGATCGGAGGAGATTGCCAGTCTTGGAAGGATTCTCCAGGTCGTAGATCATTTTGTTGTATCTTTCCTCTCCCATCCGATCTTTGATCTGTACGTTGTCTTTTAGAGCCTGAAGACTGTCATTCCGGGCATAAGGAGAGACGATGTAGGCGAAAACGGCTGATATGATGAGGAGGATGATGAGGGCATCAACCCAAACGGGTTTATCGGAAATCGCCTTCAGGGTGAATTGGGGGCTGAAAAAGATGCCCTGGAGACGAGAGAAAAAATTCATGGCTTACCCTCCTTTGTGAACCTCCCGTTCGATTCGTCCGTCTCTGAGGTATATGATCCGTTGGGCTTGGTAGGCGATGTCTTTGTCATGGGTCACCATGATGACCGTGTTCCCCCGGGAATGGATTTTATTGAAGAGGTTCAGGATTTCCTGTCCCGTTTTCGAGTCCAGGTTGCCGGTCGGTTCATCCGCAAAGAGGAGGGCGGGTTCGTTGACCAAAGCCCGGGCGATAGCGATTCTTTGGCGTTCTCCTCCTGAGAGTTCTGAGGGACGATGGGTGCTTCTCTCCCCCATCTCCACCATCTCCAAGGCTCGGCTGACTTTGTCCATGCGTTCCCCTTTATTCGCCCCTTTGTAGATAAGCGGCAGTTCGACATTATGGAAGGCGGTAGCTCGAGGAAGAAGGTTGAAGACTTGGAAGACAAACCCGATTTCCTCATTCCGGATACGCGCCAGTTCGTTCTCGCTCAAGGTGCTGACGGATTTTCCCTTGAGATAGTATTCGCCCTTGGTCGGAGTATCTAAGCATCCCAACAGGTTCATCAGAGTGGACTTTCCAGATCCTGAGGGTCCCATGATGGCCACGAATTCGTTAGGCTTAATAGATACGGATACGCCACACAGGGCTCTGACCTCTTGTTTTCCGAGCTGGTAGACTTTCCATAAGTCTTCGGCGGAAATGAGGAGATTGTTTTCCTGGTCCATCATTCCTTTTCTTGTCTCTCTTCCGCCTTGATTAGGGCGTCGTCTTTCAACTGGCGGAGAGAATCATACGGTCCGACCACGATTTCCTTCCCTTCCTCGAGTCCCTCGAGAATCTCGATCAGCATCTCCCCCATGATTCCTTTCTTCACGGGGTGGAATTTCACTCGGCTCTCTTCGACAACATACACGCCTTCTTCTTGTTCGCTTTTTTTCTTCTCCTTGTCTTCTTTCTTTTCTCTTAGGACTAGGGCAGATATCGGAATGGCTATGACCTCGTCTTTCTTCGCGGTGATGATGTCGGCCGAAGCCGATAACCCAGGCTTCAGGGCTTGAGGTGGGTCTTCAAGAGTTATGACAACCTTAAAATCTTTGGACTCTTCTGCTGCTGCGGTCATTTTTTGGAGAGCAGAGCTGCCGACTTCGGTCACCTTACCGGTTATGGTTTGATCGGGAAAGGCATCGACACGGACCTCAGCCTTTTGGCCTTTGTCAACATTAACAACATCGGTTTCATCCACCTCGACTTCAACTTCCATAATCGAAAGATCGGCAATAGTCATCAGGATGGGATCAGTAAAGGTACTGAGGACGATGATTTCTCCTTCCTCATACCTGAGGCTGGTGATGACGCCATCTATGGGTGAATAGTAAGTGGTCTTGCTTAAATTATCCAAAGCACTTTCGAGAGAGGCCTCAGCTTGGTCGATTTGAAAGCGAATCGATTCATACTGAGCTTTGGATATTTCATACTGAGCTTGAGCCGCTTCCAACTGCTCTCCAGAAATAAGCTTTTCTTCGTATAGTTTTTTTTGTCTTTCGTAGAAACGTTCATCTTTCTTAAGCCTCGCTTCAGCCTGGATGAGATCGGCTTGGAGCGATCGGATGGCGGCTCGATTTCTATCAGCACTGGCCTCATACTGGGTTGATTCCAATTTGAGGAGAAAGTCCCCTTCCTTTACTTGCTGTCCTTCCTCCACCCCGATCTTGAGAATCCTGTGAACTCCAGTCATTTGGGTGCTGACATCGACGTTCTTTTTGGGTTTGACCTCCCCCGAGGCGGAGACGATGGATGTCAAATCGTGTTTCTCGACTTTTTCCACAGTCACCTTGACGGATTTTTCTCTCTGAGATTGGAGGTTGAAAAGGATGATAATCCCGATCAAGATGATCACGGCCAAGACGATGATCAGCTTTTTTCTTCTTCGAAAGAAGCCTTGTTTTTTGTTCATTTTGTCTCTATTTCTTTTCAGGTTCAATATCATATTATACTACGTCTGAAAAGGCAAAAAGTTTGAAAGTGATGGGGAGAGTTGGTAATATGGAGAGACCATGGACACGGAGAAGTACCTGGAGGAAGCCCGGTTCATCGCCAGAAAAGCAGGGAAGATGTTGAAGGAAAACATCGATACCTCGGCTGAA
>CAYGBF010000085.1:0-2274 GCA_964348035.1 uncultured Eubacteriales bacterium
CGGACAGGATGGAATAGACAACGGCCACAGCCAGGGAGATGATGATGGCCTGGGTTTTGGGGAATTGGAACGTCACGCCGAGAATGGCGGTCATAGCCAGGATCCCCCAGGCCATAATCATGCAGTTGATCGGCAGGGCCAGGTACAAAGCCCGAAACCCGCGCAGGATCGCGGCCGGTTTTCCGCTGTACCGAAGCTCTGTAAACTCGATATCCGTCAGGACGGCAGACCGCCTCCAGAGCTTGGAGAAGAAGAAGACGGTCAGCATTCCGCCCAAGATAAAATTCCACCACAGCCAGTTGCCGGCGATCCCGTTCTTGCTGACGATTTCGGTGACGGCCAAGGGGGTGTTGGCGCCGAAGGTGGTCGCCACCATCGATGTCCCGGCAATCCACCAGGGTAAGGACCGGCCGGATACGAAAAAGTTATCGATGTTTTTCCCGGCTTTTTTGGAAAAATACACACCGATGCTTAAGGCAAAAATAAAATAAACGAGGATGAATCCCCAATCGACGAATGACAAAGCCATGATTACTCTGAATTTTTTGGGTTATTAATCTTTTTCTTTCCGAGTTTAACGGCTCTTTGCACCTCTCCTGCTGGCCAGGGACAGGGTGGTTCGAGCGGTGAAGACAGCCGCGGTTGTTTTAACTCGACACCGAGCTCCACAGGCTCTGTTCTCTCAGAGAAAAGGAGCCAGGCCGCGGCCGTTCCCTCCCATTGTTTGCCCTCTTGATTCGGGGCCAGTAGGCATTGGACCCTGTGTCGGCCCGGTTGGATTCGGGTCATGTACCATCCCCAGCGGCCCTTCTGCTTTTCTACTTCTGGCTCGACCTCTTCCCCATCGAGGATGATCCTCACTTTCGGGTCTGCCCCATCATCTGTGGTTTCGGCCGAGTCTAAAAGGAGTGCCAAGGTTCCTTCTGGAATTGGACCTGTCAGGGTGAACTGAAGGTCAACTCTGGACTCCTGATCAAAGTCCTGGGCTCCAAAAGAAATCTCTTCAACGGGCTCCACACTCTGCCTCCCTGGTATGGCCAACTCCTCTGGTCTATAGTTTTTGCCTCGGAAGGTTACGGTTTTTATCAGATTCGGGTTGAGGATTCGGGCTCTTTCTGTTCCTTCGTAGATATGAAATACTATCTCATTATCTCCTTCTTTCGATACTTTATAGCGTCTGCCGGTAACAAGTGGTCGGGTGGCTTCCTCCAGCGGGTAGATCTCAAACACAGCCGTTTCATACCCCCGAAGTGGAATCTCCAAAACCGAACCCGCCGCATACAACTGAGAAGACACGCGGCGGACTGGGTAGACTTTTTCCAGGACTAAACTGTCAGCTTTCTCCTCCACCCCCAGCTCTTCGGTAAGTTTGAGGAATATCATTTGTGGCTCTATAAATGGATTACGGACCGCCAGGATGCCCCTGTTTCCAGAAAAATGGACATACCCGTAGGCCTTCCGCTCACCAGGATCTCCTCCGATCATCTCTGTCGATCTCAGGAGGGAAAAGCGATCCTTAGCCCAACGAACCGCCTGGGCCAGGACATCCCATTCCTCCTCAGTCAGATAATCCGGCGAGACGTAAAGCTCCCACATCGCCACCCCCCGGGCAAAATAAAGAAGCGCATTATCGGTAAATTTGCGGAGTGACTCTTTCTCTCCGCCCAGAAGCTGAAGATGTCCCTTGATGATCCCATGGGTCATCAGATTGACGATCGGAAACCAAAAATCATACTTCCGAAGGTCGTCATACAGGATGGAATCGCGGTAGGTCATGGCCCTATCGCGGCGGCTTATAGAAGGGACATCAGCATACCCATAATCATATCCCTGCATCCAGATCATGTTAGCGTACTTCAGCCACCACGGACTGAGCCAGGTTCCTGAGGTGATATTCAGGAATACATCTGGATTTTCTGCCCGAACCGATCGGCAGAGATCTACGACCGCCTCCATCACCGCCCGGCGAGAAAAGATGCCGGGCAGATGGCCGTGATCGGGTTCGTTGCAGGTAAATCGGATACCGTCCCATTTATAGTAGGAGACGCTCTCATCACGAACCAGCGCCGTCAGTCTTTGTTTAAGAAGCCGATGGTAGCGGGTCCCGGCCACACACATCTGACCAGCCACCGCTTCGTAACCATGGGCCTTCATCCAGTCCACCCTCCAGTCCCGGTGGGAGTAGCCGCCGATAGGACCCAACCAAATGCCGAGAGCCGTGCCCATCGATCCTAAGGCTTCTGCAACCAGAGAGAGCCCGTTCGGGAACTGCTC
>CAYGBF010000086.1:0-1867 GCA_964348035.1 uncultured Eubacteriales bacterium
GGGCGGTCCGTCGCGCACAACCAGCAGCCACGGAATCGTCAATTCGGATTGGTTTGTGACTCAGGGCGGGGACGGTTTCGAGTCTCAGGTGGACTGGAAAGACCCCAACATCGTCTATGCGCAGTCGCAGTACGGCAACCTGACCCGTTTTGACAAGAAGAGCGGAGAGAGGATGGGCATCAGGCCCAAGGAAAGAAAAGGAGAAAAATCTTACCGCTGGAATTGGGATGCGCCGCTTCTGGTCAGCCCTCATTTCCACACCAGACTTTACTTTGCCGCGAACAAGGTCTTCCGCAGTGACGACCGGGGGAATACATGGAAGGTGATCAGCGGTGATCTGACCCGTCAGATCGACCGGAACAAGCTTGAAGTCATGGGTAGGGTTTGGCCCATGGATGCAGTGGCCAAAAACGCCAGCACTTCTCAGTATGGGACGATCGTGGCTCTGGATGAATCTCCCATTCAAGAAGATTTGATCTATGCCGGTACGGATGACGGGCTGATCCAGGTGACTGAAGACGGAGGAGCAACCTGGCGTAAGATCGATAAGTTTCCCGGTGTTCCCGATAGGACCTATGTCAATGATATCATCGCTTCCCAACACGAAAAAAAAACAGTGTATGCGGCGTTCAATAATCACAAGAACGGCGACTTCAAACCCTATGTCCTGAAGAGCACAAATACCGGTAAATCCTGGGTGTCCATCTCTTCCAATCTGCCTGAAAGAGGCTCGGTCTACGCCTTGGCCGAAGACCATGTCAGCAGAAACCTCCTGTTTGCAGGAACAGAGTTCGGGCTGTTTGTCAGTGTGGATGGAGGAAAAAACTGGAAACCTCTTAAAAGCGGGCTGCCGACTATCGCTGTTCGCGACATCGCCATACAGAAGAGGGAAAATGACCTGGCTCTGGCTACTTTTGGCCGGGGATTCTATATCCTGGATGATTACACACCGCTCCGTTCTCTCACTAAGGAAATTCTGAATTCTGACGCTCATATTTTTCCGATTAAGGATGCTTTGATGTACATGGAGTCCTCGCCTCTGGGTTCAGGAGGAGCCGCAGGAAAGGGTTTTCAAGGGGAGATGTATTTCAATGCGAAGAATCCTCCTTTTGGAGCAGTATTCACCTATCATCTGAAAGAATCCATCAAGACCTTAAGAGATAAACGGATGGAGAAAGAAAAGGCCGCTTTTAAAGAGGGGAAGCCTGTTTATTATCCCACCTATGAGGAAATAAAGGCGGAAGAAAAGGAGGAAACTCCCTATCTTATTTTCACCATTCTGGATGACGAGGATAATGTGGTGCGTAAACTCAGGGCTTCAGCCCGGGCTGGACTCCATCGGATTGTCTGGGATTTGATGTATCCAGCTCTGGCCCCCACAAGATTGCAGGAGACAAGTCCCACTTCGAGTGGACGCTCGAGCACACCAGTCCTTCCCGGGGAATACAAAGTTTTCCTTTCGAAAAATGTCAATGGAGTGGTGACAAAGCTCACCGAGCCAGTGGGATTCAAAGCTGTGGTATTGGGCAATACATCTCTTCCGGCAGAAGACCGGGTTGAGTTGGTGGCTTTTCAGAAGAAGGTGAGAGAACTGAGTCGAGCTGTCAATGCCGCCTCGAGTGTTATGAGAGATCTGTCGGATAAAGCCCGCCACTATCGGGTGGCCCTGAAGAGTGTCACGGTTGACGATTCCCAGATTTATGCCCAGATCAAAGCCCTCGAGGAAAAAGTCAGTGGAATCCAGGTCAAACTCTTCGGCGACCGCACACTGAGGAGGATTGATAAGGATGCCGAGCCCGGTTTGGGCAGCCGGATAAACAGTATCATCTATGAACAGAGGAGGTCGACTTCTGCCCCAACACAGTCT
>CAYGBF010000087.1:0-5522 GCA_964348035.1 uncultured Eubacteriales bacterium
TGTGAGCGTTTTGTTTTTCCTCAGGATGGATAGTATTTTCAACCCTTTATTCCTCGCGCCAATCTTACTCTCGGGGGCAGGAGGGAGAAACTCTACCGTGGGGTCGAAGTCCATGATCAGCGACAGCGCTTCTTCTTCGATCGGGATATCCGTTTCGATGTGTGTGATTTGGTTTTTGTCATGAGATTTAAAGGGATATGAGGCTCCGTTGACCAGAAGGGATTTGATCCGGCTGCCGACACCGATACCCGGGGCGAAGTGAAGTCGGTATCCAGCCCCGTTTTCCGCTCGTAAAGAGATCAGGATTTTATCATCGTGGCGCTCGTAGTCGAATGAAAACAGAGAATTGCCTACTCTGTAGTTGTCGATCGTAACCTTGTCCCAATCGGCCGGAAATAGGGGCGCAAAGGTGATGGTTTTCATCAAGGCATCCCCTTCGAGGCCCAAGAGCCCTCGGACCAGCGGGAGGACGACCCCGGCCGTCGAGAAGCCCTGATGGGGGACCGATTCTTGTAGCCTCACGTTCTGGCTGCCCGAAAGCACTTCTGTCACACATCCCAACGACTCGTCAAACGTGTGATGGACTGAAGATATAAGCGCGTTGAAACCCTGGAGATGAAAATGATTCTTGAATTGGGCTGCGGCCGTCCAGCTGGTGATGAACGGCCAGACCGCACCGTAGTTGTACCCGAGAGGCTTGTAATGCTGACTTTTTATCGAGAGGCTCCGCGTGCCCCAATCCGTGGTCAGTTCTGAGGAATTTATTTTTTCGAGGGTGTGGAAACATCCTGCTGGGAAACCCAGGCCCCACATCAGGCCGACCGCAGACCAAGGCGATATCTCTTTGACTCTTTCCCCGGCGGTGTTGAAGGCATAGACGTAGAATTTTAGCTCTTCGTCCCAGAATTTCTGGGCGAATGCTTTTTTTGCTTTCGTTAAGTGTTGGGCGGTTTTGAGGGAATACTCCTTATCTCCGGCACGACGAGCCAGATGTTCCATGGCGGAGGCAGCCCTGGTCCAGATGGCTGCCAAGTAGACATCTGTCTCTATTCCTGTCAAGGCGCCGTACTCCAGAGCTCCCAGACCAGCCCTCTTGTTGTCCATCAATCCGTCCCCGTTGACATCGGTACTCAGACACCAATCATAAGCCCGCTTAAGAGAATCCCAACTATCTTTGATGAACGACACATCCCCGCTCATCTTGAGGTAGTCCTCCATGGCCACGATGTAGTAGGGAGTGGTGTCAGCGTGGATATAACCGAAGTGGTAGTCATTCCACCAATCGATATATCCGGCAGCTTGGGAGAGTTCATGGGCCATCTTGCCGTCCTCGCGCTGCCACTTCTGGGTGAAAGCGAGGACATCTCTGACGTTTGAGAGAGCACCGTAGCTCAGGATGCTGAAGGCGTTGATGAAGGCATCCCCTCCGAAGAACCAGCCGAAACCCGGTCGGCCGCTCGTTCCGGAAGGACCTAATCCGGCCACCAATCCCTTTCCTAGATCAGGATTTTCGACCATCAAGTTATCGTAAGCGACTTTTGCCCACTCGAAAGCGAGGTTAAGCTCTTTGTTGGGAGTATTGAGCCGAAGAGTGTCCTGGCTTAGGTTTCGGTAATGAACAAGGTTTTTCCGGTAATAGTCTTCAGGATTCTTCTGGAGCCGCTCGTAAGCTTTGAAAACATCTTCTCTGGGTCCTTTCCCTCCGGCTATGAAGATAGGGATGAATCGGTCCCTGACTTTTTCAGGCTCTGGGATCTTGATCTGGAATTCGTTGGGAGTATCAGAAAGCATGTGGGCCGGCGTGTAAGAAAGTCCGGTGCCCGCCGGAGAACCGACGAGGCCGTGGTTTTTTCCGCTGGAATCGGAGATGATGTACGCTTTTCGCTTCTCATCCCAATAGGCATACTGACCACCGAGACCCGCCGGCCACATCGGCTGTAAAACAGGTAAGAAACCACAGACGATTGTCAGAGGGACAGTGGAATCCACTTCCAGAAAAATCATGGCTCCGGACTCATCGATGGGAGTGATGTAGATTGCTTTCACGGAAAAAGATTGATAGGTGAAGGTGAGGGTCGTGGCTTCTGGTGCGGTGGAGATGGTGTGGACGAGTTCTTTGGCCAGGAGTGGCCGGGTGGAGTTGCCCACGAAAAACGAGAATTCAAAATTACGCAGCAGCTTCAACGGGTAGGCCCAAGCTTCAAAAGAGCCGCTTTCCTCTCCCAGGAGGACAAACTTTCGGCCCGCCTTGTCAAAGGGCGTTCCAGGTTTGGCCAATCGTTCCAGAGTGAGAGGGTTTGACTCGATCTTAAAGGCAGGAATCAATCCCTCTTGGGCAGTTGAATATTGGAAATTCGTGATTAGAGAAAATAGGATAGAGGCTAAAACCATAAATGTTTTTCTCATGGTCTCATTTTCCTTCCCATCACATCGATTATCCAGACCGGATGAACTTATACCAGAGGCAAAAAATGTTGTCAAATAAAAAAGGGGACATTTTTTTATTCCCTTTGTTAATAACGTATAATGGTATCTGCTGATGACAGAAGAAAGAATCGTGTTCCCGTTCGATCCCCTCGAACGGAGTGCCAAGGCTGAAGCCGTGGTGATGAAAGGATTAAGCAGAGCCTACCACAGGTTTAGAGCGGCCCCTTACTACGGGGGGATAACCACAGCGGATGCGGTCGGGTGTTCTTTCCTGTGTGCTTACTGCTGGAACTACAACAGAAATCTGTATCCTCAGCGGTTTCAGGATTTATACTCTCCTCAACAGGTGGCTTCGAAACTTCTCCGTATCGCTCGAAAAAGAAACTATTATCTTTTCCGGATAACCGGAGCAGAGCCCGTATTGGGAGAAACATCCTTCCAACATCTTGTCGAAGTCATCGGGATTATACTGAAGAGCAGACCCGATGGGTTGTTCATCCTGGAAACAAACGGCTTTTTCCTTGGTTATAGAGTTGATCTCCTACAGCAATTGCCATGGACGAACCTTAATGTTCGCGTTTGTCTGAAGGGAACGGGTAAAGATTCCTTCGAGTTGATAACAGGAGCTAAAAAAGAGTTTTTTCACTATCCGTTTCAGGCTCTCCAGAAATTAGAAGAGGCTGGTGTCAGAGCTTGGCCGGCCCTGATGAGGGATCTTTTCACTCCTAACCAGATCGGGCAGTTAAGAGACACCCTTGATTTATACAACATAAAAGCCGATCTGGAATTGGAGAGCTTGGAGACCTATCCTTTTGTCCTCGACAATTTGAAGAAACGGCGGGTGAAGATCAAGGACTCTCTTCTAAACTTTTCTTGACTCTGTTAGGCCCTTTTTCCTTTGGTGAGAAAATTGTACAGCCAGGCGAAGATCACTCCGATGATGAATCCGTCGATGAGGCCGTACAGTGTCCCCACGATGACCCCGCCGAGTCCCCATTGGCCGAAATGGTAACCCGGATAGATAGAATCCACGAGTTTTAAGAGCTCCGCAGCATAGGCCGGCCAGAGAAGGTTGGCGATACCTGCCAGAAGCACGATTCCTCCCCACACGACCGCCATGGCGAATCCAAAGCGCATGACATCCAATTTCATGATGATCCCTCCTGATTTGATTATAATGTTTATACTAATCTATCATGAATTCATCGCCGTTTAAAGCCTGCCTTTATTGGGACTACACGTATTGCCACAAGAATATTTCATTGCCATCGGGATCTTCGAACGAAGCCAGAAACCCATTCTCCGCTTCCTGTGCCTGACTAGTTTGAATGCCCTTTTTTGTCAGGTCCTTAAGGGCCTTCTGGATATCTTCGACTCTTAAACAGAGACGGGCATTGCCGCTTCCCGGCAGTTCTTTCCCTTTCGGGGCCGGAACAAGCTCGAAGAGCACCCCATCGATATCAAAACGGGTCACTACATCCCGGGAAACGATCTTAAAGCCGAGGGCATCAGTGTAAAAAGAAATAGACCTATCCATGTCCTTCACATAATAGAACACACAATCAAATTGGTATTTCATTCCCATCTTATTGATTTTTATTGAAAACGAATGAGAATAATTTATTTCGAGATTCAATTTATCAAATGAATCCCAAAGATACAAGGGGCAAAATTTAGCCAGGTTTTCTCCCAGGCGGGCATGGACTCTGGTCCGATAAGTGGAGTAGCATAAGCTGTTATTAAGCGTTTCATATAGGGAAAAAGGCCGTATTTACCACTTCCTTATTTTAATTTTTTTGGTTCTCAATAATATCTTCTGCGATGGAAGGTTCAATCCTCTCGAACCTGTAAAAAACGGCTCTTTTCTTCCTCTTATCATCTACTTGAGGAAGCCAATATTCCCAAACAATCTTTTTCTCTCGATTGATCTCAAAGGCCCTTCCTTTGTTGGATTCGCCGATGAGGGTATTTCCGTTTGGTAAGCGCTGAACTCCCCCTCTTGTTTTTGATAAGAAATTCTTCTCAGGATTGTCCCGGTATTCCCATTCGATGGTATTTTTAAGCGGGTTTATTTCTATTATCCTCGAAAAGCCACGATACATCCCGTTGTCAAAGACGAGGATGTTCCCATCTTCTAAGAGTTGAGCATGATGAGGTCTGTCGAGTTGGTCTTGCCCGTATCCCCAAATGATTTTTTCAGATTCTTGGTCGATGATCCCGATGAAATTGAGATCTCTGGTGCAGAAGAGTATGTTTCCTTTTTTAAAAAGTTGGCGTGATACAGGCTCTAATCTTCCATCCAATATTTCAATGGAATTCAGGTGTATGTTATCGCCCATTGTGTCTTGTGCTTTTTTTCTATGAAAAAAAGAGGGAGCTTCATCCAACAGGTCTAACATATTATAACTTTTTTTTTCCCTGCCTTCAGGAGTTAAGATGGAGATATAATCGATACTGATTTTACGATCACAAAACAGCTGTTTCTTTTTTTTTGAAGATCTGAACAGAACGAAAAGATCGCCGTTTTCGGCAACCTTAATATCATGATGTATACGCCTCTTAAAACCCACTTCCCAAATCACATCGGAATTCCAATCTAATAGTGTTAAGGTCTTCTTCTGGCTATCGATAACCAGTAAATCTCCGTTGTCGCATAACTGAATATGATTCCAGCCCTTGGAATCTTCTTTATGCCATTCGTGGATTATATTTCCTTGCATGTCGATAAGGTAAGCTGTGCTGAAGATTCTAACAGAGTATAAATTAAGACCTGAGTAGACCTGGTCTTTCTCATAGATCGTCACTCCTCTTTTGGAAGTATCCTGTTCTCCAGCACTCCAACTCGTATAGGGGAGACTATGAAGGGCTCTTTTGTCGATAATCTTTTGTTCTTTTGAATCGGAAGAATCACAGGAACAAAGGAAGGCGGCAATTATTAAAAGAGCAACGGCAGCCGCTGACGATAACTTTTTGAGAAAATCACCCGATTTCATTTTTATCTGAATTTAGTATTGATTACTAAAATTGTGATCGTCACAGAGTTATAAATAATCATACCCGACAAGAAAAAGTCAACCTCTTGTTACCTTGACATG
>CAYGBF010000088.1:0-6740 GCA_964348035.1 uncultured Eubacteriales bacterium
AAAAAAGATGAATAATACAGCAAAAAAGACAATCAAATAAAGATTTTTCTGAAGCAGGCGCTTATAATTCCGTAGATAGAAATCAGATTTAATATATAGGAATAACAGAAAAACTAAAAAAAGGATTAAATATTTGCTTAAGTAGGATATGGCAGGAATGATGTTTAGGAGCAGGACAAAGAATGCGGCGTAAGGCTTTATGTTTGCTACTTTGAGTCTTTTTTTCTGGAGGATAAACGACATTATCAAAAGCAAAAAAAGAGCCAAATGACGAATCCAGTAATAATCTAAAGTCAATTCCTTTCCATTATTTTCTATGTAGAAGAAATCTTTGTTGAAAAATGTGATTTCGACGATAAGACTTATTACCAAAAAGAAAATAAGGAATAACAGAATTTTTAAAAAGTTAATCTTGAATTCATTAAAAGTCATCGTTTACTTTAAAAAAAGCAAAGTCTGTTAATTGTCAAGATAAAAACCTGTCGTTCTGAAGATTCATAAATCCATAGATTTCATGGAGATAATGACCACAAAAAAAATATTGTACAATAAACTAGCCTCTTGTCTAAACTTTAAAAATCTCCGCCTCTGATTCATGTTGACTATTTTCCGGTAAATCATTATTAGTATTGTACAAGAGCGCGTTATGACAATTCTGGTCATTTTCTGAGAAAAATTAAACTCAAGGAGGCTTGGAAGATGGATTATCATCGGAATCGAAAGAAAATAAGGAAAAAAGCGGGCCTTCAGGCCGGGTTGATCGCTGGAATACTCCTTCTCTTTTTATTCCCTCTTAAGAGCGATGCAAGCAAAGCCTTCTCGGCCGGAGATGTCTTGAGGACAAAATCATGCCGCAATGTCCAGATCAGTCCCGATGGGGAGTGGATAGCGTACACCGTGTCTGTACCGAGGGGAGCAGGCGAAAAACCTGGAGGAGCGTACAGCGAACTCTACATCGTCTCTATAAAAACAGGCGAAATCCGTCCGTTTATCACCGGCAAGGCCAATGTCTCCTCCCCGCGCTGGAGCCCGGACGGATCGATGATCGGCTTCCTCACCCGAAGAGGTGAAAAAGCTAAAACCCAGGTCTGGGCCATTCCTCTTAAGGGAGGAGAGGGTTTCCAATTAACCTGGGCGAAGACCAATATCTCTTCGTTTGGATGGCATCCGAATGGTAAGCAAATCGCTTACATCGCCACAACGCCTAAGACCGAACAAGAAGAAAAGCTGGAGGAAAAAGGGTACGGCTTCGTCTTTTTCGAGGAGAACCTCAAGCACCGCAATCTGTATATCATTTCAGCCGAAGGTCCCAGCGATACATGCAAACCTGACCAACTGACTGAAGGAGTGACAGTCTGGAATTTTGAGTTCAGCCCGGACGGGAAGACCATCGCCGCGGCCATTTCCCTCAAAAATCTCGTCGACGAACGCTACATGTTCCAGAAACTTCACCTTATCGATGTTGCCACCAAGAAAATCACTATGCTTACGAACAACCCAGGAAAGCTCGGTAATTATGCCTTCAGCCCTGATGGCTCCAGGATCGTCTACGGCGCTGCCAGAGAGAGAGAAGACCACGCCGTCAGCCAGGCCTACGTGATTCCCGTGGCTGGAGGAAATCCGAAGAACCTGACACCAGCCAACTTTGTCGGGCATATAAACTGGGTCGGTTGGAAAGATAACAAAACCGTCATCTACCGCGCGGCTGAAGGCGTTTGGCCCACACTCAGCACAGTCAGTGCTGACGGAGGTAAGAGGCAGGTTATTCTTCATTCTAAAGAGACAGGTGTGATTTTCTCGAATCCCACCTACACCAAGGACTTCCTGCATTTTGCCATGGCGGGCAGGACTCCTAAGGTCCCTGGAGATGTTTATTACTGGCAGAAGGGAAAGACGGTCAAACGGCTGACAAACGTCAATCCTTGGGTCTCCGGAAGAGATCTTGGTAGGCAGGAGGTTGTCCGCTACAAAGCCCGGGATGGATTGGATATAGAAGGGCTGTTGATCTACCCTGTGGGCCATGAGCCTGAAAAAAAATACCCCCTTGTGGTCATCGTCCATGGTGGGCCAGAATCTCATTATTCAAACGGCTGGCTCACTTCCTACAGCCGTCCTGGCCAGACTCTGGCAGGTAAGGGATATGTTGTTTTTTACCCCAACTACCGAACGAGCACGGGTTATGGTGTTGACCGGGCTTTACAGGGATTCGGAGATCCAGCTGGGAAGGAGTTCGATGACATTGCCGATGGCATCGATTGGCTCATCGAGAATGGAATCGTCGACCCAGAACGGGTCGGATTAGGAGGTGGATCCTACGGAGGATATGCGGCCGCTTGGTTTTCTTCTTTCTACACGAAATATGTCAAGGCCGTGTGCATGTTCGTGGGAATCTCGGATTTGATCAGCAAAGCTGGGACCACGGATATTCCGTATGAAATCCTGTACGTCCATTTCGGGAAGACGCTCGAGGAGCGATGGGAGATGAGCCTGAGGAGAAGCCCGATTTACTGGGCTCACCAGAGCCGGACCGCGGTGTTGATCTTGGGAGGCACTGGAGACACACGGGTCAGCCCCTCCCAGAGCCTGGAATACCATCGCCGTCTTAAGATGAACCGCCATCCTGCTGTCAGGCTTGTCCAGTACCCAGGGGAAGGGCACGGTAATCGGCGGCAGCCTGGAAGAATCGATGCCATTCACAGGATATTGGATTGGTACGATTGGTACGTGAAAGATAAAAAGCCGCTCGATGGACCGATGCCTCCTCTTGACATCAGTGATAAGTACGGGTTAAAGCTGAAAAAGTGACGGCCGTGTTCAGGCGAGATGAGAAGATCCATTCTTAGGCATTTGAAAAGAATATTTTTCATCCTCTTGACCGTTTTTACCGTCTCTGGACTCTATGCTGACGGAATAAAGCTGCTAGGGGGATTGAATCTTTCGAAATATGCGGCTTCGACTACGGATGAGAATCAAGGCTGGGGTTTCAAGACAGGACTGTGTGTGGGGGCTGGATTCGAGTTTGATCTGTCCGAGAGCGGGAGGATAGCGATTGAAATTGATGCCTTATTGATCCAAAAGAAGGGAAAGCGCGGGGAAGACCCGAGTCACCAGAATGTGGAACGTACCTACAGCCTCAACACATTGTGTTTTCCGATCATGGCCAGGATCAGATTCAAGAAGAATTTCCCCTTTTACCTTCTCGGAGGGAGTGATTTCTCTCTGATCATGTCTCATAAGCTGGAGAGACGAACCGGAGACCAGAAAAGCCAGGAAGACTTGAAAGAGGCCACCAAGAGTGTTGACTTCGGTCCCTGTCTTGGCGGCGGCGTCGAGCTCAGAATTCGCGAGTTCCAGACTCTGTTTCTCGAGCTGAGGTATCATTTTGGGTTGATGAACCTCATCCAAGAGCTTGAAGATTTGGAATCGCTCAAGGCCCATGCCTTTCTCATCGTGATCGGAATCAGAAGCTTTTGATGTTCAAGTTGAGCCTGATCGTTTATCATGGACAAGGATAACTCAAGAAGATGAAGAAAATCCTGCCTTTTGTTCTCGTCTTAACCCTGACGTCCACGATTCAGGCCGATTTTAAAATCATGGGCGGGCTCAGCGTTTCCAAATACATCGTGAGTGGAGGTGAAAGTCTCGAGTGGGACTCCAAGCTCGGCTTCGCTGGTGGTGTTGGATTCGAGAAAAATTTGAATCCGCGCATGCTCGTTGAGTTTGACGTCTTTTATTTCCAAAAGGGAAGCCAGGTTGAGATGGTGGACAGCAGCCTTTGGACATACAAACTGAACGTGCTGAGTGTCCCGGTGCTGTTCCGGAGCAAATTGTTTTATGATTCCTCCCCGTATGCGGTCGCCGGAGTTGAGCTTTCCTTCATCAGCTCCCATCAAATTAAGATCGGAGACCTGGAACCGATCGATATAAAAGACAGCACGCCCGGCTTTGATTTCGGGATTGTTTTGGGTGGAGGCTTCGAGTTGAAGCTTCAGGAACGCCTGTTTCTTTTTATCGAGGGCCGGTATCACCGGGGAATGAGGAACATTGTCAACGATCCTTCCGGATCTCAATCGTGGAAGACGAACGCCTTTCTTATTATTTTGGGTATCAGATCCTGAGGAAAAGAAATAAGGGAAGCCTCAACCGATTCCGCCTTTTCCGATCTCTGTAAAAAGATACTCCCAATCCTGCGGTCTTTTGGCAGCCACGCCGCAATTCCCGAGTTTGACATTCTTAAGTCCTAATTCTTTAATCCGGTGATAAACCCTAACTAAATCTGAAAGTGTCGGAGGTTTGACGGTTTTCATCTTGTAGGCTGGGAAAAAGGCGAGGATGGTCAGCGGGATCTCCGAGTCTACATCTAAAATCATCCGCGCGATTTTTTCTATCTGATCATCCTCCACCCAACCAGGGATGAACAGAGTGAGCACTTCCAGCACAAACCCTCTTTTGAGGATGGCGGCGGGAGATTTGAGAATCCATTCGTTCGTCGTGCCGCACAGTTTCTGGTAGATTTCGCCATCGTGGGCCTTGATATCGAGCCAGAACGAATCCACTCCAGAAGCTTTCAATCTATCTAGGTTCTGGGGGGTTAATCCGTAGCCGTTGGATTCCAGCAGGACCCACATGTTTCGAGTCTTGGCCTTGATCTCTGCTGCAGCCTGACAGTAAAAATCGGCAGAACAGGACACATCTCCTCCGGTGAAAGCCATGATATTCCGGGCGGGACCGATTCCCTGAGGGCTGAGGACGATATCCTTCCTGTCCATCTCTCCCGGGCATAACTCTCCTCTCTCTCCGTAGATCAAACAACGGCCACAGCTTCGACACAGATCGGTGGCATGCCACATGGTGGCTCTTTCTCTGGGCTCCCAGACCGTAACGATTTTTTCGTAGGATTCGGCGATCTTACCGATTTCAGATGAGGAGAGCCAGGAACCGTCGACCTCCTGACTGAATTCCCAGGAATGGCATTTGAGGCAGGAGTGATTACAGCCAGACTGGTAGATCGAGTAGTAATGTTCCGGTCGCGAGAGATGAGCCGATTTTACCAAACGAGACCATTGTTGATCTTCGTGTTTTAGCGTAACCTCACAGGCCCTGTTGGATTCTTGGTTGACCCTGGTGAGACAACTTCCCGGCTTATATCCTTGTGTAACGAGAGGACATTTCATCGTCGATTTTGTCTATAAATCTGAGATCACGTGCCAAACAAAAGAACCGCCCTGTTTGTTAGTCTTACCCTGGATTATTCAAGTCAGTCAAAAACGAGTTCGAGGCTCTTTATCTCCGACTTTCCGAACTCCAGACTCAAGGAATCATCCTTCAGAGGTAGGGACCGAAGCCGGTTTTCCATCAGGTCCAACTCAAAAATCATTTTGGGAGAGCGAAAGATGTCGATAGTTGCCTGGGTAGGCAGGCCTTCGGCCTCGTACAACCTTAAGATGAGGCTATTCCTATCTTCGGCCCTCTTGACTGTCGAGAGAATGATATTGGATGGGGATGCCTTGAGGAATGAATAAGCAAGAGGCAGCTCTCCTGAGTGTGAATCCGTGAACAGGGCGAGCAGAGGAACGTTGAACTCATAGCCACACTGGACAGTATCCCCCTCTCTCCAGTCTCCCTTGTGGGGATAGAGCGCGTACGAGAATTCATGTCTTCCTCTATCCGCGACTGGATCAGGCCATACCGGCGAGCGGAGCAGGGTGAGCCGGAGGATATTATCTTTGATATCGTATCCATACTTGGATTCGTTGAGAAGGCTCACGCCGTAGGCTCCGTCGGATAAATCGGCCCAGCGGATCGCCGGGACTTCGAATCGAGCTTTTTCCCAATCGGTGTCTCGAGCCGTCGGCCTCTGGATAGAAGCGAACGGGATTTCAAAAGTGGCCTTGTCGCTGTGAACGTCAACCGGAAAGGCCACTTTCAACAGCACATGCTCCTCCCACCAATCGGCTTTCATCCGCATGTCAATCCTGGGAAGGTCCTCGTACAGGATGATTTCCTGGGTGAAAAAAGAGGAGGGAAAATCTTGAGTCGGTCCGCGGCGGGCTTTAGACAGACCGAGAAAGTTCTTCTTTACTTCCAGGCAGACCATGACGGGTCCCTGGTGCCGGATTTTTATACTTTCCGCTTTATCCGGCTTCCAAGTGCGGCCGGTGTAGCCGATGTTCCAGGCATCCCATTGATCTGGAATATCCTCGAAGAGCTGGAGTTCATTACCGGAGGCGTCTGGAGAGAGGACCTCTCGCTTTTCCAGTTTGTCGAAGACGGAGATGATATTCCCAGTCTCAGGGTGGAGATGGACAGAAAAATACCGATTTTCTAATGAGGAGTTATCCACCTTTAAGGAAACTGTTTGAGCCGTGGATTTCTTCTTTTTAATCTTATAAACCCTGTATCCCAGGGAGGGGATGTCTTTGGCGACAAAACAGAGAATGTTTCGCTCGTTGGTGGTCAAGACTTGAGAAGGGACCTCATCTCCTCTCACATCCCAGACGGAGATTTCTGGCTGGATCGAGGCCGGAAGTTTGACCTTGACCACACCGTTTCTTGACCAGGAAAGTGAGTTAAAGACGACGAGCGGCTGGCCTTCCTTCCCGTTGGCCGTGCCGATTTTTTGAGCCAGGTGGGCAAGATTATTCTTCAAAATCTTCCTCGGGTCTCGGTGAGCTTCCTGGTAGGACTGTTTGGCATCCCTGTAGACAGGCGTGATACTCGAGCCGGGAAGGATGTCATGG
>CAYGBF010000089.1:0-12076 GCA_964348035.1 uncultured Eubacteriales bacterium
CATGGGCCGTTTCGACGAAGCCCTTCTGGAGATGGCTAAAGACAGGAATCTCGACCCCCTTTCCCTCCCGATCAGCACGAGTATCGGTTATCTCCTGTATCAATCAGGACAGTATGATCAAGCCATAAGGCAGTGCCAAAAGGTCCTGGAGATAGACACCGAATTTCCCGGAGCCCATAGAACGCTGGGCCTGATTTATCTAAAACAATCCATGGTTCAGGAATCTCTCGAAGAACTCCGCCGGGCTGTTGAATATTCAGGAGGCAGCCCCCTGTATGCGGCCGAACTCGCCCTCGCTTACGCCTCGGCGGGAAACCAACAAGAAGCCCAAAAAATACTGGAAGAATTACAGGAACTTGCCCTGGTGAGGTATGTCCCCAACTACAGCCAGGCCATTATCTATGCCGCCCTCGGAGAGGTTGATCAGGCTTTCTTGTCTCTCGAAAAATCCTTCGAAGAGAAATCGAGTATGATTGCTGAGATAAAAGTTGACCCGAATCTCGACAGCTTGAGGTCAGACCCCAGGTTTTCCCTTTTAAGGGAAAAGATGGGACTGTAAGGAAAGATCTACCTGCTGACTTTCCCTTTGACGTTGCTTATTCTAACAGAACCACTCCCATCATCCTTGATGGTCACGTTGCCCTCTACGCCATCGATATTTATCGAACCAGAGCTGTCGCTCACGGTGACATCTTCCTCGACGTCATGGATGGTCATCGAACCGGAACCGTCATCCACCGAAACACTCCCGACAACCCCCTCGACGTCTATGCTTCCTGATCCATCATCAATATCCACATCTCCCCGGATGTTCGTAACTTCTATATCACCCGATCCATCGTCTATTCGGAGGACACCCGTGATATCTTCGGCCATCATTTCTCCAGAACCGTCCTCGATGACCACTTTGCCTCTGATGTTGTCCACTTTCAGCCACCCAGAGCCATCATCCACGCCGAGATCGATGTTGGTCGGGACGTACACTTTTAGGTTGATGAGTTTTTTTCTGAAGGAAAAAACCGAAAACCGCTCCTTCATCTGACTGATGAGGACAGCTCTGTTTCCCTGTCTCTCAAGAGAGAGTTTGACCCTCTCTCGGATAAATTTCTGGGCATTCTTCTCGCTCCGGCCCTCAAGGATGATCTCTGCTTCGGCATTTATTCTTTCGAGCCCCTCCTGGCCTGAAACGACCAGGAATCCAGCTCCGCAGTCGATTTCCAGCCTCTCTATTCCCTCTGCCGATAGGCTTAAGTTTTTCACTTCCTGATAGGCCAAACCAGAAGAAGCACATAAAAAGAATAGAGTAAACAATATGACCTTAAATCTCATCTGGACCTCCTGTTTTATAAACTCATGGCTTCAATAGAGAATACGTAGAGACCTAAGAAAAGGTTCCCTTGTCGGACCAGAACACATCCACCTCTTGGGAGGCCCAAGCCGTCCAGACAATCCCTCTATTCCTAATTTTTTTCAATAAAATCCTAATTTCATCAACCTTTTCCCCAAAAAAAGCGTCTTTATAATTAAAGAGAAATATTGATATGAACGATTCAGGAGAGTTGAAGATGAAGAAAATACTGGCCCTCGTATTCGTCATAATACTCATACCGTTTTTCCTGCTGTCCGCTTCCTCAGAAAAGAGGATCTACACAACCAGACACATCAACCCTCACGCTCCTACGATCGATGGAAAACTCGATGATCCTATCTGGCAGAAAGCTGCTTGGGAGGGGAATTTCACCCAAAGAGACCCCTATGAAGGAAAATCGCCGAGTCAAGAGACGGCCTTTAAAATTTTATACGACGATAAAAATGTGTATGTGGCCATCCGAGCCTATGATACAGAACCCGAGAAGATTGAGCGGCGCCTGTCCAGGCGGGATACCTTAGACGGCGATTGTGTGGAAATAGAGATCGACAGCTATTTCGACCACAGGACCGCTTTCTCCTTCACTGTCAATGCGGCCGGTGTCAAAAGAGACTGTGCCGTTTCGAATAACGGAGATAACGAAGATGACAACTGGAATCCCATATGGTACGTCGAAACCGATATCGATGAGAAGGGGTGGACGGCTGAGATGCGGATTCCTCTTTCTCAAATCCGCTTCGGCAACAAGGAAACCCATATTTGGGGACTCGAGGTATCAAGGCTGTTGTTCCGGAAGGAAGAATTGTCTCAATGGCAGCTCATCCCCAAGGATGCCGGGGGCTGGGTGCATGAATTCGGAGAGCTGCACGGAATACGGGGAATCAAAGGGCAGAGACAGGTAGAATTGGTACCTTACACGGTCGGGAAACTCCAGCGGTTCCAGAAAGAAGAAGGAAATCCCTTCGCCACCGGAAGCCTTAGCGACGTTGTCGGAGGACTGGATGGGAAAATCGGAATCACCAGCGACTTAACCCTGGATTTTACGATCAATCCTGATTTCGGCCAGGTCGAAGCCGATCCTTCCGAAGTCAACCTCACCGCCTTCGAAACTTACTTCGAAGAAAAGAGACCATTCTTCATAGAAGGGAGGAATATCCTCAGTTTCCGACTCATGTTGGGCGACGGTGATTTGAGCTCGGATAATCTATTTTACTCGCGCCGAATCGGCCGCAGGCCTCATCGAACTCCCGATACGGATTCAGAAGAATACCTGGATATGCCGGATAACACATCGATCCTGGGAGCTTTCAAGTTGACCGGTAAGACTAAGAACGGCCTCTCGATCGGGATCATCGAAAGCGTGACGGCCGAAGAAAACGCCAAGATAAGCTCTCTCGGCCAACTTCATGATGAAATCGTAGAGCCATTAACCAATTATTTTGGGTTCCGGCTGCAAAAAGACTATAACCAAGGAAACACTGTGATCGGGACTATGATAACAGCCACTCACCGCAGCCTGAAATCTGAGGATTTAAATTTTCTTCACGACTCTGCCTACACCGGCGGAGTCGACCTGTACCACAGCTGGAAGGACAAGACCTATTTCTTATCGTTCAATGCCGTGTTCAGCCGTGTTCACGGATCGACAGAGGCTATCCTGAGGACACAGAAGTCTTCTCTAAGGTATTATCAACGCCCCGACGCCGATTATGTCTCCCTGGACTCTAACCGCACCTCTCTATCGGGACACGGCGGAACACTCGTGGCCGGGAAGCTGGGCAGCGGACATCTCCAGTATGTGGGCGGGGTCACCTGGCGTTCCCCCGGACTCGAACTGAACGACATGGGCTACCTGCGTAAAGCAGACAACATCATGCAGTTTGTCTGGGCCGGCTACAGGATCTGGGAGCCGTTCGCGATTTTCCGCCGGTTTAACATCAATTTCAACCAGTGGCAAGGTTGGAATTTTGGGGGTGAGAGGGCATTCCAGGGGGGAAATATCGGATTTTACGGTCAGTTTAAAAATTACTGGAACTTCTCGGTCGGGATCAACCGTCAGGGACAAGCCCTGTCTTCAAGCTCCCTTCGCGGCGGGCCTTCATTGAGATGGCCTGGAGGTTGGCATTACTGGTGGAGTTCCTCCACAGATGCCAGGAAAAATATTCTGATCAATTTCGGAGGCTCCGGTTCCCTGAGCGACGAAGATGATTCCGAGAGGACAAGCTTTTTCCTCGGGACCACTTACCGTCCCAGCCCCGCCATGAAATTATCGATTCATCCCTCTTACAGTGTTTCTCGAGAAGACCTCCAGTACGTGAGCCAGGAAGATGTTCAAGACGAAAAAAGATATCTCTTCGCTCGGATTAACCAAAAAACCCTGGCTGTGACCTTGAGGATGGATCTCTGTCTCACTCCAGATCTCTCTATCCAGTTCTACGGACAGCCGTTCATCTCGGCCGGGAAATATACTCGTTTCAAGAAAATCACCAATTCCCGGGCCAAAGAATTCGCGGACCGCTTCCACCCTTTTGCCGATGATGAGCTAAGCTATGATCTTGAGGGAGATGTCTACAGCATCGATGAAAACCAAGATGGCCGAGTCGATTACAGTGTAGACAATCCAAACTTCAACTTCCTGCAGTTCCGATCCAACCTCGTCATCCGGTGGGAATACAGGCCTGGAGCCGCCCTGTATCTGGTCTGGTCCCAGGGCAGAACGGGTACGGACAGCAGGGGCGATTTTTCGTTCGGGAGCGATTTCAAGGATCTCTTCAGCCTCCCCAGTCATAACGTATTCCTCGTCAAATTCTCGTACAACTTTCAACTGTAAAAAATCCGTTCCCAAAAAAGGTGACACCAGACCCTTCTTCTCTTGTATAATAGCATCATCCCCGATAGGCGAAGACACGCGATGAAGATTTGCACGTTTAACGTTAATTCCCTAAAAGCCAGGAAGGATTTGATTCTCACCTGGCTCGAGCACAGAGAAAACGATATCGATATCCTCTGTTTCCAAGAGCTCAAGGGTGTTGAAGAGCTCTTCCCTCACCAAGATTTAAAAAAGCTCGGGTATACGTGTCTCGTATCAAGCCAAAAAGCTTACAATGGAGTCGCCATATGTACGAAACTTCCAGCAGAGCGAATCTTCGTCAAGGAAATCGAGGACTATTGGGATGAACAGAAGAGAATCATAGCAGCGAAGATCAGCGGTATAAACATTTTCAACATTTACGCTCCTCACGGAGATGAAAAAGGAGCTGAAAAATTCAATTATAAGATGGACTGGTATGATAAGCTTCGAAAATTTCTCGAAAAGTACTTCACAACGAAAGATCCCCTCCTATTAGTGGGAGACTTTAACGTGGCCCGAGAAGATATGGATGTCTGGTCTCCCGAAGAACTCCGGGACACCATCGGAACCATGCCCGAGGAGAGAGAAAAATTCGAGGCCCTTCTCGGATGGGGGGTGATCGATTCCTTCCGGCAGATGTACCCGGAGAAGCAGCAATTTACCTGGTGGGGCTACATCGGGGGCGCCATCTGGAGAGACGAAGGCATGAGAATCGATTATGTGCTCTGTACAAAACCTTTGATCGAGAACATAAAAGACTTGGAAGTGGATCTCTGGCCCCGGAAACGAAGAACCCCGAAGCCCTCCGATCACGCCCCGCTCATCGCCACGCTGGATGTCCCTGCGCTTCATCGTCATTCCTGCGGAAGCGGGAATGACAGGAAAGAGCAAGATAAAGAAGGACCTTTTCTTGTTATGTATTAAGGTTTTTAATTCTCTCCAATCTCTCCTGAACACTCATCCTATTCCCTTGCTCATCGATGACGAAAATCCCCCCATCGATGATTTTCGTGGTCCAATCGACAGCGTTCGAAAACTCCTCCTTCCCCTCCCATAGGAAGGGAACGGGAAAATACCCCATCTTGAATACGGTGTACAATCCCTCACTCGTGTACAGATCCCGTACGTTTTTTTCCATATCATCTATCAGGACGACGGCTTCTTCCCACAATTCCTCGGTTTTCTCGGCCAGCTCCTTACTCCGGGTGATATCTTCCACCGCATTCGTATTCCGGAAGTCCGGGTAGAATTTTAGGGCGGCTTTGGTTATCTGAACGCTTTCGTTGATGACTTCAGGATCGGCCAAGAACAACGCTTCTGAGTAACTCACGATGTGAATAATCTCCGGGCTCAGCCTGTTCTCCGGCTCCACATCATCCATCAACGCGGTGACAGCAGCCAGCTGCTGCTTCGCCTTCTGGACGTCAGGTGAAAAATAATCCAACCCTGCCCGAGGCTGGTAGATCACGCGAAAATTCTTGTCTTCGAGCTGTTTCACGAGTTTCAGCAGGGCCCGTGCCTTGGCCAGATCTCGGACACCCCACGTGGACTTTGGGGTGTTCAGCATGTTCTGCAGAACAAGGTATCTGATGCCCTGAAGCTTGGCTGTCTTGGCCGCGAGGTAAGCCGAGACGATGTACGTCAGATCATCGGCTCCTCGGAAGGCAAAATGGTGGGGCAGATTGGGTTCGTAGGGTTTTCCGACCGAGGCTATGTATTTCATGGTTTCGATGTGCTGAGCTATACCCTGCTGCACACTGAGAGGCCCTCTCCCGTCTATCTGGTTAAACCACCATAGTGAGAGGGCATGCCAGGCCATGTTCAGATTCTCCTCCAGGATTTTCGCCACTCGAGGGATGTTGTTGGTCGCCGAATAGGCTCTGACCAGCAGAGGGGAGGCGTCTTCGCGGATGGCCCTGAGCTCGAAGGCGCTGTTGAACGGCACACCCCCACCGTTGGGCAAATCGTTCCAGTCCTCCCCGAATTTAGATTGGCTCAGCTGAGAAGATCCCACCGAAACGATATCAAGAAGTCGACTCTTGGCTAAAGCTTTCAGCCATTCAGAAAACATGGCTAAGGCTTTTTCCCTGTCTTTGAGATAGGGCCCGACATGAGCCCGGGTCAGAGGAAGCTGATCCAGTCTTCGGGCATACGTCAGCCTGGTGATCAAATGGTCTTTAGCGGTTCCGTATTCTCCGTAATCATACCCGGGGAAAGGCTGAATCTGACAGTGTTTTTCTTCCCTGACGAGACTCTCGCCAAACGACAGCCGTAATTCATCATAAACCGCGCTCTCCTTTATAGACCGGGGGATTCGGGATTCGGGCACACCCAATTTCTGCAATGTCTCCGACGGTGTTTCATCCCCGACAAAAGTCTTGAACCGACCTCCATATTCTTTGTTAACCAGGTTGCATGACTCGGGCAGGCCGGCAAAATAAATTTCTTTGACGAGGCCCCCTTTTGTGGACGAAAGCTGCTTATCGTTCTCGATATGACGGGCAAGCCTGGCGAAGGATTCTAGGGCTTGGGTCGGATCCAAACGATAGCTGAAGCCGAGATGGGAGATCTGATGACCGATGATCCATTTTTTCAAAATCTCGAAAGCGCTTCGGTTTGAAATCTTATCGACGGCTTCGGCTACTGTGGCATCGGAGATAAGAACCTCGTAGCCGCACTCCTCAAGGAGCTGAGCCACACTGCTCAGGCCAAGGGTATGGGCATCCAAGGCTGACTTGACTAAACCGTATCTCATGGGTAAACATTCTATTCAATCCTGAGAAATGGTCAACTCAACTTTTCCGAAGCGAACTCTCGTAAGCTCAACTTATCAACTTTTAAACAGAGGAGAGAGCAGGTAAGTTTTCTCTATTTTCTCTAAATTGACAATCCCTGACCTGTGTGATAAAAGCCAGATCGAGAAGAGGGATATGGGTTACTGCAAGAAAAAAACGGGCAGGATCATCAAAATCTTCCTCCTCCTGGCTTTGTTCATCAATCCCTATATAACACCATACTATGAACTCCAAGATATTAAATACTGGCTACCTGAGTCTCCAGCATTGGAAAAAATAGAGGCATCCGATTATAAAAAAGGCCCCCTAAAACTGGGTTTAAAAGCCGGCCTCATCACTCGAGGCGGCGGCAGCCCTAATGAACTCCGATTCCATATCTATCCTCTATTCCTGTGGAGCGCATGGGGAAAACAGAAGCAGATACGCGAATGGGAAAAGGAACTCAAAAAAGATAGTCTGTTTTATCTTGGGGTCGAAGAAGAAGTTCGGTACAGAGAAGAATACATCGCTGAACTCACCCGGATCAGGAGCACCTTTCCCGAAAGGTTCGGTGAAAGATTTGACTATCTCAAGTTCAATTATACCTTCTTTATCGTCGAGGTTTTGGTCATTCTTGTCGGAAGCCTGGTCTACCTCTTCTTTTGTGCCCTCATCCAGAAATTTTCTTAATTATTGGGGTCAGACTTTGATAACTTGAATTATTGTATTTGAGGACCGATAATTTTATTCAAGTTATCAAAGTCTGACCCCCATTTTTTCTTGACATAAAAATTTCTCTCGTGATATATCCTTAGGGGAAAGAAGGTGGACTTTCAAAGTCAAGCGGTAAAGACAATCACTCGAGAGAACACCGTGTTAGATCTAAGCTGTTCTCCTCTCGCTAACGCATAATCTCCCAGAAGAAAAACGCTTTTTTTCTCAAGGATGAAGTTTAATCGAACTATTAATCTTTCTCAAAAAGACTCATCCCACTGCGCTTAACATAAACATAGAAAAAAGGAGTACGGAGTGAAGCGAAGTCAGCCTGTATTCATTATATCTTTACTCCTTATTATTCTCGCCACCCATTCAATAGCCGAAGAGCGCATCAATGAAGCAAAGCGGGCTGCAGATTCTAGGTGGGTCTTTTTGGGAGGATCAGCCTGCTGCAACTGTGAGTGTGATTCCGAGGGCAAACTGCCAAAAGATTTTCCTGTAACAGATGTCCATACCGTGACCTTTTATCTTCTCGCCAGTCACTCCAACAGCAAATTTGACGAGATTCAAGCCGGGAGATCCCAACTCAAGCTCATCCTGGGCAATTCCCAGGTTACAGCTCAGACTACAGAGCTACACAGCGAAAAATTGAATCCTGTCACACACAAGTGGTCCATCACATTCATGTTCAGTCCTCCAGTTAGAGCAGGCCCCGGTACAGGATGGAAGCTCATGGAAGGCAACCGCACCCGGAAATGCGCAGCCGTTGCTCATACCATCGATAAACCCTCGGCCGGACTCCCCGGAAAACAGATAACCAAAAACTGTCAATGCGCTCGAACTGAGGACCACTGGTACTCTGTGAAGTTCGATTTCGCCTCCACCGCCTCTTTCCCCCCAGAAGGATTGAAGATCGTCGAAAAAGGCTCTTATGACATTTCCGTCCAACTGAACGGGAAAGAAATTTATTCCGCTGCTATGTTTGACATCGGCATCATTAAATCCTTCAAGAATATCGAGGGCTATAACGTTGATGTTCTAGTAGAAAATGCCGGAGGGAACATATGTCAAACTTACTCCTGTAGGATTATCAGCTGGCGGTCTGATGGGCAGTATAAGATATCGGACAGTTTTGGGAATTGCCAGGGCCCAGAAATCAGCCAGGAAGGCAATAAAATCTTCCTCGCTTTCGAAAGCTATACGATGAGGCACTCAGGGAAAGCCGCCCCTGCCCAGCTCTGGGCATACGAAGATGGCGTTTTGAGGCAGGTGAACCTTCCTGTTTTGCATCCAAGACCAATATTACTAAGCCCCCAGAAAGACGCACTCCTGCCTCAGGGCAACAATCCTGATTGTCCTGAAGGTCATGTCTGGAATTTCAGCTGGTCTGTTCCCAATCCCCAAGACGTTAGACTTTACAATATCCGCTTCACAAAACCATGGTTATTCAAACCCATTTTTGAAACGAACGTCGAGGACTCAACGTATACCCACAACAGCTGCAAACCCATCGATGATGATGACCTCAAGAGATGGAGGTGGCAGGTCCGGGCTTTGTACAACGATGAAACGTGGAGCGAATGGAGCGATGGGAATGATTTCAACGTGGCGAAGTCTTCTCAAACTTCGATCATCGAGGAGAGAGCGCCTGAATTCTAAGCAAATGTTCTAAAAGTTAAAAAGGCGTGGCTGGTATTTGAATACGAGAGAATGGAGCTTGAGAGAGGGCATCTGGTACTGCCCACCATGAAAACAGTCTATCGAGGTCCCTTCTATACAGTGGTCCGAATAAGATAATATCATGAAAATAGAGGGAAAAATGACCAAAAAAAGTTCTCTATTCTTCGTTCTATTCATGGTTTTAGGCTTGATTTTTATCTCCTGCGGAGGCAAGGAGGAATCTGCCGAGCACTATCCCCAGGCCATCATCGAGGCTATGATCGAGAATGACACAAACATGATTAATGAACTGTGCACAGGAGATGCCCTGAAGGAATGTCTTAGGGAAGCAAAAGAAGCTCAGAAATTCACGATTAAATTTTCCGACCTCCAAGTTTTGGACGTCTTGGATACGGCTGCCGACAGCAAAGAGATCGAGTTCCAATTCAAATACACGCAGGAAGAAAAAGACAAAGAAGGCTCGTTTGAGGAAAAAGAACAGAAGATGTTTATGCACTTAAAAAAGATCGACAACATATGGAAGATCGAAAAACTCGATGATACAAAATAATAAGGAGATTTCTCGATTCAGTGAGGTATAAAAACGAACAGAGACGGATAAAGCCATAGCTAAAGAACACTGAGTATGGAAAGCCAAGCGTTACCTTCTCCGAGTCTGCAGTTGGGATGGCAGATCTTTGTCTCCAGGTCTTTGTCGCTGATCGCGGCCTTTATCATGGCCGTTGTCCTGTGTGTTATCAGCTTTTTTCTCCTCACTTTCCCTGTGATCGCCGGGTATTACTACGCCGTCCGGCACAGCCGACGAGAAGAATATTTCATCGATCTAGTCAACATATCCCGAACGACCGCCCTTCTCTTTAGAGGAATCGGGAGGTATTTTGTCCAGAGTTATGTATTCGGCATCATCGGACTTCTCCCTGTGGCTGTCCTCTTCTTCTTTCCAGTCCTTCCGGCCATCATCTCACCCGAAAAGGGTTTCATCCTGGGCCTCTTTCTTCAAATTTTGTGGATACCGACCTTTTTTCTGGCTGGAGCTGTTATTTTCTACGGCTACCCCCATCTCATCGCGACCAACAGGGGAATAGCTTCTTTCCGTTATGCCCTCTCCATGGGAAAAACCAAACCTCTGGCCACCATCGGAAGAGGCGTCCTCCTCCTCTATCCGATACCGGCTGCCCTGTTCCATTTTTTCATGGTCTTCTCTTACCCCATTCTGGTCGGCTGGGCAGTGGCCTCGACCGATGATGAAAGCTTTGAGGTCAAAAAAGAGGGGGTGGCCCCGGGTGAAATCACCCTGAAAAAACTTTTCCTCACCCTTCTCCTGGCGGCCGTGATGGTCGGGATTCTGTACCTTTTTGCCGGGCTCTGGGGAGGCGTCGGATTCTTTATCGGGTTGGGACTCTGTTTTACGCTCGCTCTGCTGTTTGCCAAAAGAATCACTCGATAAGGCTTATAAATATATCGCTTTTTACGATAAACAAAACATGAAGCAGGTTTCCATGCCCAAAAAAATCTTTCTGGGATCTACTGTGTTCATCGTCTTCGGTCTCGTCCTTATGGCCTGCGGTGGTGGCGGTGGCGGCGGCTCTCCGGATGGTATTCCGAGGGCTTTCTATGCGGCCATGGCTAAGGGCGATGTCGAGGCGATGAAGGACATGACCACAGGCGGCTTCACCACAGAAGCCATAAAGAGCGCCGAACAGATGAAAGAGATGAAGGTCTCGATATCCGACTGGAAGGTAAAGGAAGTCAAGGATATCAGCGCCGATAAGAAAACCGTGCGGGTGGAGTACGTGAGCAAGGTCGAGCACAAGAGCGGACGAGGTTTCCCGCGTAAGATGAGACAGGACCAGATTTTTCACCTGATGAAAGTGGGCAACAAGTGGCTCGTCGAAAAAATTGCTGTCGGCAGCCCGTCGGTTTCCGTGGAATAAAAAAAACAAGAACCAAGAGAAAACTGATGATTCCTAACTCCCGATTTTTTAGATTAGCGACTCTACTTCTCCTGTTGCTTGTTCTCTTGAATCTAGGTTACGCCAACAAGAAGAAAAAAAAGGACCCGATCGAAGTTCTCAGGAATAAATGGAGCACCTTTGACTTTAAATTCAACGATAAATGGCAGGTCGAAGTCTTTGCTTTTTTTATCTTACGCAGCCCTGAATTTATAGAAGAATATTTAAAGATTCTCCAAGATCAACAAAAGATCACAGAAGAGGAAATCACCAAGCAAAAAACGATCCTGGATGAATATCTCGTCGTGGAAGTCTCGATGGAAGCATTGAAAAAGGAGGATTTAGCTGCCGATATATGGACGTTCGAACTCAAGGATAAATCGAGAAACACCTATGACCCGATCAATGTCGAGTAGCTCCCCGTAACCAAGGGTGATGAATTCATCGCCTCATTTAAGTCGTTCCAGCCCGTCACCCTGCAGAAAAAAGAAGGAGGATCGACTGTCGAAAGCATAACCCCCACTTTCTTTGTCCCTGAAAAAGCCCATAATTGGATCACCACTTTTATCCTGTACTTCCCTAAGAACAATCCCGAAACCAACATGCCCCTCTACAGTCAACTTGGAGGGGGAACTGACTTCCCCCTTCCAACGTTCACCCGATTCAAGATCGGGTTCTCTGCCTCCCCTTCTCGGGCGGGGCATGAACCCTCGCCCTGCGACCAAGGGGGCAT
>CAYGBF010000090.1:0-1972 GCA_964348035.1 uncultured Eubacteriales bacterium
AAGCTTGTCCCTGCGGAGGCAGGGAGCAGGTGGCAGGGAGCTGGAATCCAGCTTGTCCCTGCCCAGGCAGGGATCCAGTCCCACTCTCGTCATCCCCGCGCAGGCAGGGATCCAGGAAAGAAGTTGATAAAAGCGAGAACATTTAGCAAACAAAACATAACCATATAAACAAACGGAGACGACAATGAACAGTCAAGTTACCCCCGGGGCCGTAACCTACATGGATATACTCTTCGTATTCATCATCTTGGCTGTGGTGACAGCTCTGTATTTTCTTTTCCGGGCCGTCATCTTTAAATCTCTGATTTCCAAGGGAAAACCAGCCGGTTTCTACGTCTCCAGGCTGCTGCTTCCGGCCGTCCTCGTATTAGCCACATGGCTTTTTAAGGCAAATGTCGTTCGGGAGGCCTTGCCTCTCAGCCAGAAGCTTTACCAGTACATCGATGCCGCCTTCATCTTTTTCATCGTCTTTTTCCTGATCCGTCTTGCCGATGCCTTAATCTGGAGTCTGTACACCCAGCGAGGGCTTGCCTATCCGCTACCCAGAGTCCTCCATGGATTGATCCTCGGGGTCATCTATATACTCGTGCTTTTTGCCATCTTAAGGGATATCCTCAAGGTCAACATCACGCCTTTCCTGGCTACCTCGGCCATCCTGACTATGGTCTTGGGGTTAGCCTTCCAGGGTGTTCTGAGCAACATCCTCTCCGGGATGTCACTCCATTTCACCAAATCTTTTTCCAGAGGGGATTGGATCCAGGCCGGCGAGGATGAGGGGCGGGTGATCGACACCAACTGGCGCGAAACGCGGATCCTGGATCGTTTTTCAAACATCATCGTCCTGCCGAACAACAAAGTGGCTTCTGAAAAGTTCACGAATTTCTCCAAGCCGACCGAAAGCTCTGCCCTGTCCTTGACCGTCAAGGCCGGATACGATGCCCCGCCAACCGCTGTGCTGGAAGCCCTGCTTGAAGCGGCCTCTGATGTGTCCGAAGTAAGCTCGACGCCAGCACCGGAAGCCTATGCGTTAAGCTATGATGATTTCGGCATCAACTATCTTCTCAAGTTTTGGATCACCGATTTTGACCGCAAATTCCCGATCTGGAGTGAAGTCGGCCGGCTCGTCTGGTACAAATTCAAGAGACGAAACATCGAAATCCCGCTGCCTCTGAGCGATAAAGTGTCTGATGTGGTGAAGTTGGTAAAGGAAAAAGAGGGTGTCGAGCCTCTTGTCGAGGAAAGAAAGAAAAACTTCCTCGATCTCTTCAGTTCCTCTTTTCTCCGCTACCAGGAAGGGGATAAGAAAGGAGAGCTTCTTGTCTCGGAAAAGGCCGTGCGCGAGCTTTCAGATTCTGTTGAGAGAGTGAGGTTTGCACCGGGTGAGATCCTGTTCAAGCAGGGAGAAAGCGGTGACAGCTGTTATGTTGTCTGTAAGGGGAGGATAAGAGGCGAGATCGTGTACGAGGAGAAGGGACGAAAGTACATCTCGGATTTTAGGGTGGAGAAGGGGGGCATTTTCGGTGAGATGTCGCTCTTTACCGGAATGCCGCGGACAGCGACAGGGATTGTGGAGGCCGAGTCAGAACTACTCGAGATCAGGGCCGAGGATTTTGCCGGGCTCCTGGAGCGGAATCCAGGACTGCTCGATGTCGTTGCCGATATCGTCAGTTCAAGGAATGAGAAGAATAAGGCCTTTTTAGAGAAAATCAAGGAGCTTTCAGCCAAGGACATCGAGGACAGCTGCAGCAAACGTTCTATACTGCGGAGGCTGAAAAGCCTTATCGGACTCTAAGTACAGGATGGATTAATTCATATCGTTGAAAAAGCAGCTGCCTCAAATTGAAAAACTGGCCGTAAATTGGTACAGTATTAAAGCCCAAAGGCTGTACCTAGTACCCCTGTAGCTCAGTACGGATAGAGCAACGGATTCCTAATCCGATCAAGGAATTTTCATAACTTCTTTAGAATAAGC
>CAYGBF010000091.1:0-12026 GCA_964348035.1 uncultured Eubacteriales bacterium
GAGAAAAAAATCTCGATCGTCTGCCAGGATTTTCAGAGTTATCATCATGATCGAAGATTCGATGTTATTTTTTCAAACCCCCCCTACATCAAGAAAAAGCAGGGGCATCTCAGCTCGGATCAAGAAAAATCGATTGCCAAACATGAAGTAAAATGTGATATTTTTGGTATAATGGCCAAGACGGCAGAGCTGCTGAGGGAGGATGGCCGGGCCTATTTCATTTACCCGGTCAAGAGGGAGGAGGATTTCAAACAGGCCTTAGATGTCCATTGTATAAAGATGAAAGCCATTCGGTTCGTATTCCCGAGACGGAAAAAACCGCCGAATTTTTTCCTGACGGAATGCGATCACCTCTCGACAAAAACGGTTCTGCTGCCTCCTCTGATTCTTTTCGATGATCAAGGTCATTATACTCCTGAAGCCGAAGAAATATTCTCGGGGAGAGAGAGGATTTCGAGTGTTCCGCAACCTTAAACAGATATACAAGTACCGCGTCCTCATCCAGAGCTTGGTCAGCCGCGAGCTCAAGGCCCGGTACCGAGGGACGGTCCTGGGTTTTCTCTGGTCCTTCTTCAACCCTCTTCTCCTGATGATCGTCTACACCATCGTTTTCGGGTTTATCATCCAGCCTCGAGACCCAGCCTTCGAGGGGTCACCCTGGCTGTATGCCTTATTCCTCTTCTGCGGCGTCCTGCCCTGGACCTGGTTTTCCTCTTCCTCTCTGGACTCGGCCAACGTGTTAATGATTCACGGGAACCTGATCAAAAAAATCCTGTTTCCAGCCGAAATCCTGCCCATCGTTGCTGTCTCCTCGAACTTCATCCATTTTCTGTTCGGACTACCCATCCTATTTCTGTTCGTCCCCGTATTCGGAAAAACGTATACGCTTTTTCTTCTTTTCCTGCCGTTGGTTATGCTAATCCAGTATATTTTTTCTTTGGGGTTTGCTTTTCTTCTTTCTTCGCTGACCGTTCATTTCCGGGATATAAAGGATATCCTGGCCAATTTTTTGACGTTCTGGTTTTTTGCCTCTCCGATCGTCTACCCGATAACCTTCTCGACCATCCAGAAATCCCGTTTTCTGAAGATCTTCCTCAACCTCAACCCGATGACCCACATCATGCAGGGCTACCAGAACTGTGTCTTTTTCGGGAGGCAGCCCAACTGGACCAAGCTCGGAGCCACGTTGGCTCTGGCCCTTCTTCTGTTTTTCTTAGGATACTATATCTTTGATCGGCTGCGGGATTCCTTTCCGGAGGAGGTTTAGGTGATCGCTATCGATGTCGATAATGTGGGTCGTATTTACCAGAAGTATTCGGCCCGACATCGGTTTCAGACCTTCAAGAGCTCGATTGTCAAGGGCGACATTTTCAAGGCCTTGAAACCTGACGAACTGGTGACCGCCTTAGACGGCGTGAGCTTCAAGGTCGAGGAAGGACAGACGTTCGGCATCATCGGCGAGAACGGTTCGGGCAAGAGCACTCTGCTCAAGATCGTGACGGGTATCGCCAAGCCGACGACAGGGAAGGTGACAGTCAAGGGGAAAGTCTCGGCCCTGATCGAGCTTGGAGCCGGGTTTCACCCTGAGATTACGGGCAGGGAGAATGTCTACATCAACGGCATCATGCTCGGCCTATCGAGGAAGGAAATCGTCCAGAAATTCGATGAGATCGTTCGCTTCGCCGAGCTCGAGGAGTTTATAGACGCCCCGGTCAAGACCTATTCCTCGGGGATGTACATGCGGCTTGGCTTCTCGATCGCGATCAACGTCAACCCGGATATCCTGCTCATCGATGAGGTCTTAGCTGTGGGAGACGCCTCGTTTGTACCCAAATGCTTAGACAGGATAGATGATTTCCGCCGCCGGAGGAAGACGATTCTCTTCGTCAGTCACGACCTCTCGACCGTCGAAAAAATCTGTGACCGGGTCATCTGGCTTAAAGAAGGACGGATCGAGAAGATGGGTGAACCCAAGAGAGTCGTCGACTCTTACCTCCAAGATGTCCTGGAAAAGCAGGAAGAGGATTTCGAAGAAAGGCAAAAAGCTGTGGAGAGAGAGCAGGAATGGGAAGAAGAAAGACGGGAAAACAGGTGGGGAAAGAGGGAGATCGAGATTAAGGAGGTCAAGCTAAAAGACCTGGACGGAAAGGAAAAACATGTCTTCTCGCCTGAAGACGGGATGATTATCGAAATGGACGTGAGGTCTTCACAAAGAGTCACAGACTTTGTGTTCGGCTACGGCATTTTTAACTCTCAAGGCACCTATTGTTACGGGACCAACACCCGGCTCGAGGAGTTTGAGCCGGTTTCTGTCGAGGGCGAGGGGAGGGTTGTCTGCCGGATGAAGAAGCTGAATCTTATAAACGGAACCTATTATCTGGATGTGGCCGTCCACAAGAAAGATGGATATCCGTTTGATTACCACCGTAACCTGTATTCCTTTCTTGTTTCATCGCTGCACAAGGATGAGGGGATCATGCGAGCTGAACATACCTGGAGCTTTTCTGAAGGTGTCAAGATCAAGCCGCCAAAAGACCGATAAAAAAATATTCAATATTCGGGGGACAGCACGCATATTTCACCGAATTGAGTATGCTGTTCCCCGAAATATATGTATAATAGGCGAAAAAATGGAGTGAAACGAATGAAGGATAAACCAGGAGAAAAGCACAGTCGAACAGTGGTCAAGGCAGTCAGCTGGAGGGTGATAGCCACTATTACCACGATGACTCTGGTTTACGTCTTCACCAGAGAATGGGTTGTTTCAGTAGGTGTGGGAATAACCGAAGTCATCGCTAAGATCCTTTTCTACTACCTACATGAAAGAGCCTGGGACAAGATCGCTTGGGGCAAAAAGAAGCATCCTCTCTCTTCGTTACATGTCCAGCGGGAGTTGGAACCAGATGACATGGATAAGCTGAAAAACTATTTGAAAGACTTAGGTTATCTCGATTAGCGCTCTCCTTCCTTAAGGGCCGTAAGCCATGATGGATGAAAAGATACAAACACTATCGGATTTAAAAAAAATTCGTCAGGAGCTGAAAAGGGGTCGAAAGGCAGTTGTTTTCACCAACGGCTGCTTCGACCTCCTCCACAGCGGACACATCCACATCTTCAGGGAAGCTAAGAGGAAGGGAGATGTCCTGATCGTCGCCGTCAACGATGATGCCTCTGTCAGGAAGATCAAAGGGCCGTCGCGACCGATTTTTCCGCTCGATGAAAGACTCGAGATACTAAAGGCTCTGGAAGAAATAGATTATTTGGTTTCCTTTTCCGAAGAGACACCCCAGAAGATCATCGCCTCGCTCCTTCCCGATATCTTAGTCAAAGGAGGGGATTGGAAGATAGATGAGGTCGTCGGAAGGAAAGAAGTGGAGGAGGTTGGAGGAAAGGTTGTGATCATTCCCTATTTGGAGGGTTATTCGAGTTCAGATATTATTCGTAAGATCATCCAGTCCTCGAAACAAAAAGACGAGAGCGGAAAGACAGGATAAAAAAAACTCGCTGTCTTGAGATAAGACAGCGAGTTTCTCTTTGGTAAGCCTTTGAAGAGCCTTTTTACATCGTGCTCAGGATCAAGGCGAGCAGCCCTCGGAACAATGAGCCACTCTCGGTACAGCAAATCTTTTCATTCTCATCTCCCAAAAAAAATATACAATATTAAGTCTATATAATTTATAGGAATAAGTCAAGCCCCAATTTATAATCAGCCTTCGTCAGCGGCTGTGATAGGCTTTGGCTTTCTTAAAAAACCAGGTCCAGATTTTTTGGTTAAATTCGAGGCTCGGGGGATTTTTCTTCAGGATCGAGAGAAGGCTTTGTTTTTCCTGATCAGGCTTTAACCTGAACTCTTGCTTCTGATCCCAGAGTTCGATGAAATCCGGGTGGAACTGGATCCCGAGAATGTTTGGATAGTCCTGGTGTTCGAGGGCCTCAATAACTTTTCCATCTAGAGAGGTAACGGCGATTTTCAGTCCCTTCCCCAGCTTATCGACAGCCTGGTGATGGCTGCTGACGACATAGGGTGTATCTTTCCCCTTGAACCCTAAATCCGACGTGAATTTTGACTTTTCGAGAATTTTAATCGGATGTAGGAAGTATTCGTACAGACTTTTGGAGATGAGCCATTCAGGATAGAGCTGGGCATAGGGGTTTTGATGCCATGTGTCTTCATCGTAAGATAGGGATTCATCCCAATGTTTGATTCCGTACACTTGCGAGGGAATATCTTGGATGAGGGTTCCCCCTGTAGCCAGATTAAGGGTCTGCATCCCGAGACAGATGCAGAGGATGGGGAGACGGGGGGAAGATTCGAGGAGGGGTTTGGATTGTTCATCCTGAAACCCGCCCAGAAGATGGAACAGGAATGATAGCTCCAAGAGGTGCCGGTAGGGCGTTTCGGTTGTGTTGGTCATCAGGGAGGTTTGTTTCCCGTAGAGACCAGGCGGAATATCGTCCCCACCAAAAAAGAGTATTCCGTCGGATTTGTTAAAAATTCTCTTAAAGTCCTCGGTTAAAGAATTTTTTTGAAAAAGTGTCTCCCTCTCAACTTCCCCAGATAATTTATGGAACTTGAACCATCTGAGCTTGTTTCGGTGGACGAACCTTATGGCTTTCTCGTAATCAGCCTTCTCGTTTTCATGGTAGACTCCGTTGACAACGATCTTTTCTTGGGGCATGAGCTGCTGCTTTTGGAGTTCACGGAGCTTTTTGACATTCCCTACCGAAGGATAAAGGACGGTAATCCTCACCTCTTTGGAGGAAGAATCGGCCGCTAAAGACATGGAAGGGAAGATGAGGAGAAAAAAAGCCGTTAGCAAGATGACAAGAGAAAAGGAAATGGAATTTTTTTTGCGGGAAGGACATATTTTCATTTTATGACTCCCTAAAAAATCGTCTCAGCAAAAAACGTTGGCATTATAATCGCCTCCTCCCCGTTTGGCAAGGAGGTGCAAGGTTTCATCATACACGTCATTTCAGCCCCTCCCTGCGTAGGCAGGGACCCGTCTTGTCCCCTTGTAATTCCTGCGCAGGGGCAGGCTCCGGCAGGAATCTAGTGTTATTCGTTATTCCTGCGCCTGCCCATTCCTGTCATTCCAGCGGAGGCTGGAACCCAGTCTTATATGGATAAGAATCTTTCTTGTTTCTGGTTTCCCGCTTGCGCGGGAACAAGACTAGATCCCAGCCTCCTCTGGCATGACAAGAAGAAAATCAGGTATTTATTCTTACAATTAACCGGAAAATGATCCTATAATATAATGAGTATGAGTTCGGAGAAAAAGGACAACCAGAATTTCGAGGTTCGGTTTTATGCTGGATACAAAGGACGCGAGACCCCCCGAGCCGTCGTGATCGGTGACAAAGAATTTCCGATCCAGGAAATTCTCTGGCGAAGGAGAGGCTGGGATCGTCAATCAGGAAAAACGTTTGAAACGTTTAAATGCAGGATGGAAGGGGATATCGTCAGGATTACCTATTATGAATCCGGAGAATGGTCCTTGTCATTCTCTGAGGAAAAATAACTCCCAAAACATACCTTAAAGTTTTCCCTCACCCTAAACTTTTTCTGTTTATTTTTCGTTTATACATGTAAAAGTAGTGATTTAAGCCTCGATGATTAGAAAACAGATGCAGAAACGAAAAAAGAGAATAATGATGCTGTCTCTTATTTTGATGATGATACTGGGCCTTTTCCTGATGCCAACCCAGTCCCTATCATCCCAAAAGCCTTTGGCTATCCCAAAGCTCTCGCAAGCGCCCAAAATCGACGGCCGCCTGGATGACTCCCTCTGGGAGACCGAGGCCTTAAAGATTGAGGATTTCCTCCAGTTTGCCCCCAAGGAAAAAGGAGCCCCCACAGAAAAGACCACTGCCTACATCGGCTACGACCAGAAAAATCTCTACTTTGGCTTCCGCTGCTATGAATCCGATCCCGAGAAAATAAGAGCCTGTGTCACCAACCGGGATAACTGTATAGATGATGACTGGATTTGTGTCTTCCTGGATACGTTCAACGAGAAGCGCCGGGCCTTTTCCTTCATCATCAACCCCATCGGAGTCCAGATGGATTTGATGCGTTTGGAAGCTGGGGGCAACGATAACATGGACGACAGCTGGGACACGGTTTTTTATTCCGAGGGGAAGATCGATGAGGAAGGCTATTCAATCGAGCTAGCTATCCCGTTCAAGAGCATCCGGTTTCCCGATACAAAGGACAAAGTCTGGGGCATCATGCTCATCAGGAACGTCAGCCGCAGCGGCGAGATCGTCTCCTGGCCCCCCATATCCAGGAAGATCTCCGGATTATTATCTCAAGCCCGCGAGCTTATGATCCAAGGACGGGTAGAAAAAGGCCGGAATTTCGAGCTGATGCCGATCATCACCTCGCTCCAGACTGATGAGGAGAACATCGATCTTCAACCGGGCCTGAATTTCAAGTGGGGAATCAGCTCTGATCTCACCCTAGACCTGACCCTCAATCCTGATTTCAGCCACATCGAGGCTGACGCACCTCAGATCGATGTCAACCAAAGGTTTGCTCTGTACTATCCTGAGAAAAGGCCATTTTTCTTGGAGGGGATGGAGATTTTCCGGTTTCCTCAGATCAGGATGGTCTACACCCGAAGGATCATCGATCCGATCGGCGGAGTCAGGCTCACGGGTAAAATGGGACGCTTCACCTACGGACTCATCTCAGCCTTGGATGCCAATCCCACTGAAAGTCTATGGGAGGTCAGCAACGGTGGAGGAAAACGCGGCGAAGATGCCCTGTTCAACATCTTGCGGATTAAAACCGATATCTTCTCCGAGTCCACCTTCGGCTTCTGCCTGGCCGACAAGGAAATAAACGGCAATTATAATCGGGTCGTCGGTATCGATGGTCAGTTTAAGTTCAAGAAGAAAATCTTCATCTCCTTCCAGGCCATCGGCTCCAAGACCAAATTCGATGATGAGGAAACCGGCCTCGCTCCAGCCCTTTATTCAGAATTCTCGTATATCTCCAAGTACTGGGGAGGCGGTCTGTGGTGGATCTCGATTCATCCGGATTTCGAGGCCTCATCAGGGTTTGTCAATCGGGTAGACTACCGAACAGGCGGAGGATTCACCTATTTCAGCCTTTACCCAGAAAAGAAATACCTCAACCAGATCAGGGTCGGTGTCAACGGGGGCCGACGATACGCCTATTCTGATGACCTTCGTCTGGATCAGTGGGCCGAGGTTAACCTGAGGTTCCGATTCACTGAATTCAACCAGATGGGGATTTCGTTCGAGAATCAGATGGAACATTATAAAGGGATTGATTTTTGGCGGAATTCTCTCACCTTCCACGGTGACAGCAACTTGATCTCCTGGCTTCCCTTCGGGTTCTACTTCCGTCTCGGACACAGCATTTACTACGATCCCGATGACCCTTTCCTCGGCTGGAGTCATGTTTACGGTCTTTTTCTAAACCTCAAACCCAGCAAGAGACTCCAGATGGCGATCAGTTTCGACAAACAAACATTCTGGGAAGAGAGAGGAGGAAAGCAGGCTTTCGATTTCAACGTCATCCGCAACCGGACAACCTACCAGTTCTCCAAAACCCTCTCGCTCAGGGCGATCGTCGATTATAACCATTTCTACAAAGAGATCTACGGGAGTGTTCTCTTCAGCTACATCCTCAAACCCGGAACCGTGTTTTTCTTCGGCATCGATAATGATTTCCTCAGGGATGACTTCGGTCACTACAGGCGAGAAAGCTACAGCATCTTCGTGAAATTCTCCTACTGGTGGAGGATGTAAGAAACAAGGCTGTCCCCTCATTTCACCCCTATCCCCTTCCTATTCCCCTGATTCATGGACGGAGGAGAGCGAATCGACGTATAATAGAATCCCATGAGCTTGGATTTTCTGAGAGAACAGAAGGAGCTTCAGCGACTTAGTCAGGCTGTCCATCGCGATAGGAAAGGCCTCAAGATTTCAGGGTTGGTGAACCCGGCTAAGCCATATTTCCTGACCGTTCTGGCGGAGGAATCGAAGAAAAACATCGTCCTGATCCGGCCTCAATCTTCTTCTCTATCACCTTTTGAGGATCAGTGCCGCTTCTTCTTGACTCAATTGTCCTCGGATCTTCACTTATGTTCATTGCCTGCCCTGTCAGAGAATCCGTACCAAGAGATTCCTCCTTCACTGGATGCCATCTCTTCGAGGATGTCGTTCTTCTACGATCTTCTTCACCAGCCGCCTTCCCTTGTCCTCGCCAATCTTTCGGGATTACTCTGGCCCTTTCCGGATAAAGATAACCTAAAGCAATTCTTCTTGGAACTGGAAATTGGAGAGACTCTTACCCGAGATGAACTGCTCAGGATAATCGACTCTTCCGGTTACACCCGAGAAGACCTGGTTAATTCCGCCGGTGAATACGCCTGGAGAGGGGGAATCGTGGATGTTTTCTCTCCTTGGGAAGCGTATCCTTTCCGGATCGAACTCAGCGGGGATGAGGTCGCTTCCCTCAGGCAATTCCATCCCTCATCTCAGAGATCTGTTAAAATGATCGATCGGGCGATCATCCCTTCCTTGAGGGAGTTTCCACCCACGGCTCGATTTTTCGAGGAGTGGTCAGAGCTGGTCCAGAAGAAGGCGACTCGCTCTGTCCGTAAGAATGCGGACAAAAAAATAAATCAGGTCCTAAGCGGTGATGTCCCCGCGGCTTTTTCTACTCTGTCTCTTGTTCATCGAGACCATTTCGTCTCCTACGAGGAGTATCTCAATGATTATGTCTTCGTCATCGACGGTGATGAAGAGGTGGAGCAGGAGTGGGAGGAGACGGTCAGTGATCTTCAAGAACAGGACAGCGAGCTGACCAAGGAAGGAATATTTCACCTCCCCCCGGATGATATATATCCTTCTTGTCTCTGGAAGAAGATAAAAAAAGAGGCGATTCTTTGGAAAGACCTGGCATCTGCGAAGGGAAAGCACTCCTTCCACTTTTCCTTCCAGTCTGTGCCGAGATTCAACAACAAAATCCCGTTCTTCCTCGACTATGTCAAAAAATTAGAGGAGCAGGGCGAAAGAGGATTCATCTATTTTTCTGGAGATGGTGTTCGCCATAAACTCGGCACCCTCCTGTCCCAGCACCAGATATCTTACACGGAATCATCTACTCCTTTTCCCTCTCTTCGGGAGGGATCGATCGTGCTTCTCATCGGGGATCTAAAGCACGGCTTCAGCTATCCGAAGGAAAAAATTCATTTCTTTGCAGAAGGGGATATTTTTACAGAGGAGAGAGTTCTCGTCGCCCGGCCCCGCATCAGGCCCTTTGTCTCTCATTTTCAAGATTTAGAAGCCGGCGATTATGTCGTTCACACCGATTACGGAATCGGGATTTTCAGGGGATTGATAAAGATCAAAGTCGACAGCAGCGACCGGGAATGCATCGAGATCAAGTACAAGGACGAGGATAAGCTTTTCGTACCGGTGGAAGACCTCAACCTGGTCCAAAAATTTTCCAAGGTTGGTCCTCAGCTTCCTCCTTTGAGCAAATTGGGGACGCCGGGCTGGGAAAAAACCAAGCTCAGGACAAAAAAAGCCATCGAGAAAATGGCCAAGGAGCTTCTCCTTCTGTATGCTCAACGGAAGGCCATCCGAGGGATTCGGTTCAGCCCCTCAGGGGAATGGCAGGAAGAATTTGACAAGACGTTCGAGTACCAAGAAACAGAGGACCAGCTCAGAGCCATCAAAGATGTGTTGGAGGACATGGAGTCAGAGTCTCCGATGGATCGACTCCTCTGTGGGGATGTGGGTTACGGCAAGACAGAGGTGGCGATGAGGGCTTCTTTCAAGTCGATCATGGATGGAAAACAGGTCGCAGTTCTCTGTCCGACCACAGTCCTAGCTAACCAACATCTGTACACCTTCAAGAATCGTTTGGTTCTTTTCCCGGCGCGGGTGGAGGCCCTCTCCCGGCTCCAGTCAAAAGCTCAACAGAGAACAATTTTGAAAGACCTGAAAAAGGGTCTCGTCGATATCGTCATCGGCACCCATCGGCTGCTCTCATCAGATGTTCAGTTCCGAGATTTAGGGCTTTTGATCGTTGACGAGGAACAAAGATTCGGGGTTAAGCACAAAGAGAAAATCAAGCAGATGAGAGCTGAGATCGATGTCCTAACCTTGACGGCGACCCCCATCCCCAGGACTTTGAACCTCTCCCTCACCGGACTCAGAGATATGAGCTTGATCGAAACTCCTCCCAAAGATCGGTTGGCCATTCACACTGTGGTGGCCCCCTTCGGGCGCAAGCTCATCGCAGCGGCCATCAAGATGGAATTGGCGAGAAAAGGACAGGTCTATTATGTCCACAACCGGATCGACGATATCGAGGCCGTTGCATCGATGATCGAAAAACTGGTTCCTCAAGCGCGAGTGGCCGTCATCCACGGCCAGATGTCAAGCCCTCTCCTGGAAAAACGGATGATCGATTTCATCAACTGCGAATACAACGTTCTCGTCTCGACCACGATCATCGAAAACGGGATCGACATCCCTCTGGTCAACACCTTGATCGTGGACCGGGCTGATCAATTCGGGTTGGCGCAACTCTACCAGCTTCGAGGTCGAGTCGGGCGCTCGGCGCGCCAAGCCGTGGCCTATTTTCTGGTCCCTCCTTTTGTCGAGCTTACTCCGCTGGCCAAAGAACGGTTGAAGGCCCTTCAGGAGTTCAGCGAGCTCGGCTCGGGCTTTCGTCTGGCAGCCAAGGATCTCGAGATACGAGGAGCCGGAAATTTTTTGGGAGCCAAGCAGCATGGGTACATGGAGGCGGTCGGTTTTGACTACTACATGTATCTTCTGGAACAGACCATAAAGGAGATGAAAGGTGAGGGAGCGGTGGAAACAAAATCCGAGATCAACCTCAGAGTCGATATCCGGATTCCCGAGGATTATCTTCCTCAAATCAACTTAAGGCTCAACCTGTATAAGCGCATTTCTTCTGTAGAGAGTCTGGATGAGATCGAAAAGATCAGAGAGGAAATCGGAGACAGGTTCGGACCGCTCCCATCAAGCATCGACAACCTGCTGAGCTACGGTATCATAAAGTGCCTCGCTCAGAAAATAGGCGTCCAATCGATTGACCGGGTCAGGAAGAAAATTATCCTCAAATATCACCCCAAGACCTCGACGGATTTGACTCGACTGACCGACCTGCTGGAGAGGTGCACCGGCTCGATCACTCCTCAAGGTGTGATGAGTTTTCCGCTTTCTGGAGGAGAAGAGGCGATGATCATGGATGAAACCATCTCCATCTTGAAGGAGTTATCAGTTATATAATATAATGGATTGATATTAATAAAGATGAGAGTTTTTCGGATGAACACACACGCCCAATTAGTATTCCTTTGTTCTGCCTTTCTGGTTATCTTCCTGAACTGCCGGGGAGAGAAACCTCAAGAGAATGCCCAGCCCAAAGGCATCGAGTCCGTCCAGAAAGAGACCAGCGTCATCCTGAAAATAGAAGAAACTTCGTACGTGAACGCGGATTTCGAATCCTATGCTCGGAGCATGATCGGTGACGAGATGGATCTCCTAACACCGGTTTCACTCAGCCGTCTCATGGATAGTTTTATCGAAGAAAAATTACTCCTCCATGCCGCCCAAAAAATGGACCTGTCTTTGACGTGGGAAGAGAAAAAACAATATTTGGCTAAGCTGAGGAATGAGTCATGGAGCACTGATTCCGAAGAGCCTCTAGAGGAGACAGAAACCAAGCATCTGTTTGATCGATTGTTAATAGAAAAGTACACCTACGAAATGATCAAAGATTTTGAATCAACCGAAGAGGAAATCAAAGACTACTATGATCTCCATAAAAGGGATTTTTTGAAACCGGAACGGGTCGAGGTCAGCCAAATTCTTCTGAAGACAGAGGATAGGGCGATCGATGTTTTAGAAAAAATTAAAGTCGCCTCCAGCGAGGAATTTCAAGCCGTTGCCCGGGATGAGTCCAAGGGAGTTGAAGCCTCGAGAGGAGGAAAGATGGGCATCTTCGAGAT